>JAHEDC010000348.1 GCA_024641425.1 Verrucomicrobiales bacterium
GAGCGCTTCATCTCCGGGATGGTAAACCGCTACAAGGACAGTTTGGGTTTGAGCGACGATCAGGTTGCCTCAATCACGAAGCGACTGACCGAGAGATCGAAGGACCAACAGGCGAAGTTCGCGGAAGGGCTCGATAATGAGAGCAAGTCGGTGGAGGAACTCATGCGCGAGCAGGGTGCCGGATGGCAGGGACAGCAGGAGGAAATGGCGGCCATCCTGAAAGAGGAACTCACCGAAGACCAGTATGCCCAGTACGAGCGCGAGCAACTGGTGCAGCAGGCGCAGCGGGTCGAACGCCAATCCCAGCGCGAGCTCGACAGGCTGAACAGCAAACTCGAATTGACCGAGACCCAACAGGATCAGGTCTTCGACACCCTGGTGCGGACTTCGCCCGGTTACGATAGCACGATGCAGATCGAGGGTGTCGGAGCGACCGCGGCGGCGACCAGCGTCGATGCGTCGGTGGACCAGGAGGCGGCAAGACAGGAAGCGATCCGCGCCGTCCTCACGCCCGAGCAGGCGGTCAAATACGACGAGGATCTGGCCAATCCGTCTCCCGCGCAGCGTTGGGGCGGTGGCGGTTTCGGAGGTTTTGGCGGTGGGGGATTCGGAGGCGGCGGCTTTGGCGGCGGCAACTGAGGGCGAGCGGGATCAACTTCCCGCTTCCTGAAGCATCGCGAAAAGCGAATCCTTCAATTCGAGCCGGCGCTTCTTGGCCTCGGTGAGGACGCTATCCTCCGGGGTTTCGATGCCCTCTTCCATGCGCACGATTTCCTTGTCGGCGGCTTCGTATTCTCCCATCAGACGCTGGAAGTGGGCGTTCTCCTGTTTCAGGACGTGAATGGATTCCCGGTGTTCGGGAAACTCAAGGGCGAGGGAATGGTGTTCGATGGACATGCCCCGATCTAACAGCATTTCCGGTCGTGATGCGAACATGATTTAAGCCAAGGGGGGCGGATTCGGCGGATATTGCCCTCCTTTCGCGCATGGATTGCGCAAAACTTTCTCGCGGCGGGATTCGGAGGGAATTCAGTCGGGTGCTTGGGCGTTCGCATTGGGCTCAGCGAGCGACTTCACGTAGGCGGCGAGCTCCCAGATCTTCTCGCTGCCAAGCGCTTCGAGGTAACCGACCATCGGCGTGCCATCCAACCCGAGGGCGATCGTCCGGTAAAGGTCCCCCACGGAGTCGCCGCTTTTGTGGTGCTCGCCGGTGAGGTCCGCCGGAAGGAGTGGCTGCTCCCAGACGTCCTTGAGTTTATTGCCGCCTACACCGTCGCCCTTGCCTCCCGGGCCATGGCAGACCGCACAGGTCACGGTGAAGAGGGCCTTCGCGCTCGCAAGGTGCGGGGCTGCCGCCTTTTCGGTGGCGAGCCATTTCGGCGAGGGTGGAATTTCCACGGGCTTCCCTCTGAACTCGACCTTTCGCCAGCGGGGGGAGAGGCTCTTCACATAGGCGATGACGGCCTCCAGTTCCGCCCCGTTCAGGGTCGCGTCGAAGGTCGGCATCATGGTGCCGGCGATGCCGCGCCGGATGGTACGGGCGAGATCGTCATCGGTGGGGAGAAACCCCATGGGTGTGCTGCGGAACTTGAAGATGCCGCTGCGGAGATTGCGTGGGATATCCTTCACCCCGACGGCGAGAACGCCGTTCCCTCGACCGGTTTTTCCATGGCAGACCACACAGTTTTTCTCGAAGACGAAGCGTCCCTGCAGATAGAGCCGCACGTCCTCCTCATCCTCCGCCGGCGCGTGCCCGACCAAGGCCGGGAGTAGCGCGAGGAAAAAGAGGAAGCGGGGGATCATGCGGGAAGCCTAGCACTCCCGCCCCGATCGGGAAAGCGGGGGACAAAATCGTCCCGGACCTCCGCAGAATGTGCGGAATGCTGAATCAACGAATCAACCCAATTTCTTGTTCCACTCCGCGAGGCGCTTCGCCTGGGCTTCGAAGAGGGCGTCGGTGGAATCGTGGATGGTAATCCCCGTGATCTTGTCGCCCTGCCGAATCGCGTTCACGACATCCTGCCCTTTTTTCACCTCGCCGAAAACGGTGTGCTTGCCGTTGAGATGCGGCGTCGGGCCGTGGGTGATAAAGAACTGGCTGCCATTCGTGCCGGGGCCGGCGTTCGCCATGGAGAGGATGCCGGGTTTGTCGTGCTTCAGCGAGGCGAGGCACTCGTCCTCGAAACGGTAGCCGGGGCCGCCTGTGCCAGTGCCGGTCGGGTCGCCGCCCTGAATCATGAAGTTGGCGATGACGCGGTGGAACGTGACGCCATCGTAGAAACCGTGTTTGGCGAGGTTGAGGAAACTGGCGGCTGTGACCGGGGTATCGCCTGCGAAGAGAGTGGCCTCGATAGGGCCCTTGTCGGTATTGATGGTGATGCGTATGTCTTGATCCATAGTTCCGGCACACTAGGGGGATTCCGGGAAAATTCAAGCGATGCCGCCTTTTCAGACATTCGGCACACTTGCTGTTGTGAAGGATAGGAGGGAGGGTCCGCACCTGGATCCCTGCCTTAGGCGAAGCCAAGTTCCTTGCGGATGGAAGCGGGGCTGCGGCCGCCTTCGCGGAGGGCGCGGAGGGTGAGGGCGCGGTCACGTTTGGCGAGGCGTCGGCCCTCGGAGTCGGTAATGAGTCGGTGGTGGTGCCACGCGGGGACAGGCAGGTCGAGGAGGGCTTGGAGGAGGCGGTGGATGTGGGTCGATTCGAGAAGATCCTCGCCCCGGGTGACGAGGGTGACTCCCTGAAGGGCGTCGTCGACGGTGACGGCAAGATGGTAGCTGGTGGCGATGTCCTTTCGAGCGAGGATGACGTCGCCGAGGATCGCGGGTTCGGCGGGGAGGGGGCCTTTCTCGCGATCTACCCAGAAGAGGGGGCCCGTGGCGGCGCGGGCGCGGGCGATGTCGAGCCGGAGGGCGTGGCCGGTGCCGGAGGCGAGGCGCTCCGCGCGTTCGTCGGTGGAAAGCGTGCGGCAGGTACCGGGATAGAGCGGCCCTTCGGGGCCATGGGGGGCGTTGCCGATTTGGGCGATCTCGCGTTCGATTTCCTTGCGCGTGCAGAAACAGGGGTAGAGGAAGCCGTCGGCTTCGAGGCGTGCGAGCGCGGCCTGGTAATCATCGAGATGCTCGCTCTGGCGGCGGACGGGTTCCTCCCATGCGAGCCCGAGCCAGGCGAGATCCTCGCGCATCGCGTCCTCGAACTCCGGGTGGCAGCGCGAGGGATCGATGTCTTCGAAGCGAAGGAGGAAGCGTGTGCCGGCCTGCCGGGCGAAGAGGGCGGCGAAGGCGTGGCCGAGGTGGAGGAGACCGGTCGGGCTCGGCGCGAAGCGAGTAGTGGGGAGTGTGTTCGTGGTGTCGCGGGTTTTGGGGTGGCGGAAAAAGTATCGTGGCATTGCTTGCCCGTCGAGTCCGGGGGGTGATATTGCGGTTCCGATATCCATGAGCGAACTCCCTGCCAGTCCCGAGACCCTGCTTTCGCCGTCCGCGCGCCGACCCGGCGGGCTGCGGGAGAACGTCTACCTCCTCTTTGGCTTTGTCGGCTTATTTTGGCTGGTGGAGCTTGCGGATCGGGTCTTTTCCAGGCTTCACCTTGACGCGCTGGGTATTTTTCCGAGGGATCTCGTCGGGCTGCGCGGGATTGTGTTCGCGCCTTTCCTCCACGGAAACTTCACGCATCTGATGGGAAACTCAATCCCCTTCATTGTGCTCGGGGGGATGGTGCTGATGAGCGGACGCAAGGTCTTTCTTGAAGTATTCGCGCTCTCCGCCTTGGTCGCCGGTATCGGGACATGGGTCTTCGCGGCTCCGGGAACGGTGCATATCGGGGTGAGTGGCGTGATCTTCGGCTTCCTCGGGTTTCTCCTTTTTCGGGCGTGGTTCGGACGGCGCATCCTCTGGGTTCTCGTCGCGCTGGTGGCCGGCTTCCTTTACGGGGGGCTGGTCCTGACCCTCCTTCGCCATCAGCAGGGGATCTCCTGGCAGGGGCATTTCTTTGGATTCGTCGGAGGCGCCTTCGCGGCGTGGCTGGCTACCCGTGAGGACGCGCCGCCCGTCCGCTGGTGAGGGTTCCCATGAACGACATCGATCATTACATTTGTCCCCAATGCGGCGCGGAAGTCCGCGTGGGAGGGACGGGATGTTCGAAGTGCAACCGCCCGCCGAAGCGGCGGGAGAGGAAATCGTGGGAACAGGACGAAGCCGAGGACGGGCTCGGTCTTCCCGATGATCGGGAGGACTTTGATTACCGGGCCTTCGTCGAAGAGGAATTCGGCGGTGGGCGGAAGCCCCGGGGCATGCGGGAGAAAGTCTACTGGATGGCGGGAATCATTCTCCTCGTGATCCTTTTCTACCATTGGGTGTTTCCCTGAGCACTGAGAGCTTGCCGCGAACGCCAACAGGCGCTTTCGTGCGGCTCTTTTCTCCCGCATACCCATGGCAAAGGAACGCACTTGGCTCGATCGCGCCCTCGGTTGGATCAGGATGATCCTCTTCCGCCCGGAGCCGAGGATGCGGCTGCTCTTCGGCGGACTCGCGCTTTTCTGCCTTGGCTTTCTCATCTTCGGCATCAAGCCGTGGAACTCCGGGATCGCGGAACAGCATGCCGCCGGGAAGCCCGCCATGCTGCGGCAATACATGGCCTGCGGATTCTGGTGGGGCGCCCTGGCCACCGGTATTTTCGCCGGGATTCTCGCCGCGGCCACGCCATGGTGGGCGAATGTCCGGCCGCTCGTGCCGACAGTGCTGACGCGGAACCCCGCCCTTCCGCGCCGCGCCTTCCTCGTCGCCCTCGCCGTTATCGTCGTCGCCGCCGTGCCGCCACGTCTCGCGCGAATGGAATTCTCGTTCTGGGGCGACGAGGCGTGGGCCTACAATGATCTCCTTCATGGTTCGTACACGCTAAAGGACGACGGAAGCCTCTCCTTCACGCGCTATCCGTGGCAGAGAACGGCCTTCTATGACAAAGGGTTGAACAACCACTACCTCTTCTCGCTCGCCTCACGGGCGAGCGACGCGATCTGGCGGTCCGCGACCGGCGCAAGGCCCCACGAGTTCTCCGAGTTCGCGGTGCGCGTGCCTCCGCTGATCGCGGGCCTCCTTTCAATCGTCGGGATCGCCTTGCTGTTGCGTCGCATGGGCTTCGCCTCCGCCGGGCTCGTCGCGGCCGTGCTGATGGCGGCCCATCCGTGGCATATCCGGTATGGCAGCGAGGCGCGGGGATACACGATGCTTATCGCCGCACTTGTCTTCGCCGTCCTCGCGCTGGTGAACGCGCTCGAAAGCGGGCGTTGGCGCTGGTGGCTTGCCTTTATGGTCTCGCAGTTCGTCGCGCTCTACACCTGGAAGGCGGCGATCCATCCCGTCCTTGTGCTCAATGTCCTCGCCGGGATCATCATCGTGAAGCAACGGGGCCTTCGCGGCGACGGCTTCACGCAGCTTGGTCGATGGGGGGTGGCGAACATGCTTACCCTGATGCTCTTCATCCCGCTCTTCGCGCCGGCGATTCCGCAGATCCGCCGGAGACTCGGAACCAGCGTCGAACTGCACGGCGAGATGGACGGCGCGTGGTTCCGCGGATTCTGGAGCGAGGCCAACGCGGCCATGGAGTGGGCGCCCGGTGATGCGGCGACGCCCTTTGAGACGGTGACCGGGGTGGCGGCCCAGATCCCCTTCTTCCCGAATTTTCTCTTCATCGTCATTCCGGTTATCATGCTTCTCGGGGCCGTGATAATCCTGCGAAAAGAACCCGTGGCCGGGCTTCTGCTCCTCGCTCCTGTCCTTGGCGGCTGCCTTGGTTTCCTTCATTTCCGGGCAAACGGCACTGTCCTCCTCGATTATTACCTTTTCTACACCTCCCCCTTTCTCCTCGCCCTGGGTGCCCTCGGATTGACCGCTTGGGTGCCGCGTCGGTTTCCCATGGTGGTAAGGCTCGCCCCCGCCGCCGTTTATGCCGCCGCGTTCACGTATACGGTGGGGCCTCAGATTCTCACCATGACCCGGCTTCCGGTGCAGGATCCGCGGGGCGCTTCCGCCCTCACCCGCTACAACGACGAGGGGCGCTTCCACCTCGGGGCCTCCGATATCGTCACCGTCGGGCTTTACCGCCGCAGCCTCCTCTATGATCCCCGCATCGTGCAGTATTGGAAAGGCAAACCGCTTCGCACGGCCGATCTGCTCAAAGAGGTGATGCGCGACTGCGACCAACGGCGGAAGCCGATGAGGCTCTCGATCGCGAACATGGGCTTCGCCCGCGTGGAGAATCCCGACTACGTTGCGCTTGTCGAGGATCCTCGGTTCTTCCGTCCGCTCCGGGTCTTTTACGGAGCGGAGGAATACATTACGATTCATACCTACGAGTACATTCCCGGATCGATCGGGCGTTCCGATTGACCTCCGCCGCTTCCTCGGGCACCCTTCGCCCCATGAATTCCGCATCCGTCGACCGTCTCCGCGCCGCCATCCGCGATGTTTCCGACTTCCCGAAGCCGGGCATCCTCTTCAAGGACATTACGCCCATCCTCGGCGACGGCGCGCTCTTCCGCCTCGCCGTCGAGTGCCTGCTCGATGGAGCGGACGGGCGGAAGATCGACAAGATCGTGGGCATCGATGCCCGGGGTTTCATCTTCGGGGCCGCGCTCGCCCACCACCTCGGCGTCGGCTTCGTTCCCGTGCGGAAGAAAGGGAAGCTGCCCCACTCGACGCGCGGGGTCGCCTATGCCCTTGAATACGGCGAGGCCGAGGTCGAGATCCACATCGATGCCGTGCAGCCCGGGGAGAAGGTTCTCATCATCGACGACCTCCTCGCCACCGGTGGCACGGCGGCGGCGGCGGTCGAACTCGTGCAAGGCTCCGGGGCCGAGATCCTCGGGATCGCGTTTTTGATCGAACTCACCTTCCTCGGCGGCCGCGCGCGCCTGCCGGAGGTGCCGGTATGGTCGGTGCTTTCCTTCTGAAGGGAGGACATCGCCAAGAGCGCGAAGGGGGATGGCCGGAACCAATTGGGGCCTTCGCGATGGAAGGGAGATTCTGGAAAATCTTTGCTCCTTCCTCATCCGCTTCTCATTCTATTCGAAGCAAGTTGCCTCCGTCCCGGACTATTC
>JAHEDC010000349.1 GCA_024641425.1 Verrucomicrobiales bacterium
TGCATCCGGGTATTTGGACTTCCTTTGGCTGGATTGACGGGAACGACTACTGGCGGATGGAAGCGAAGGTGCGGCATGATGGCTTTGTCGCGGATCCCGCGGATGGCGTCGGAGAGGCCGGCTTCACGGTGCGTAACCGCTACCTCGCGAAAGACGGTGCCTCCACGGTCTGTATGGAGACGGTGGAATATCGCTTTGTCAGGGTTCCGGAAGGGGTCCTTCTTCTGATCGACACGCGCTTCGGGAATCCGGAGCGTGATTTTGCCTTCGGTGATCAGGAGGAAAGCGGGATCGGTATCCGCGTGGCGGCGGAACTGCGCGCGGATCGCGGCGGCACCATTGAGAACGATCGTGGCGCGCGGGGTGGTGCGGGAACCTGGGGGAAGGAGTTCCGCTGGATCGACTACGCGGGACGGGTCGAGGGACGCGAAGCCGGGCTTCTTGTCATGGCGCATCCCGGGAACGATCGGAAATCATGGTCCCATAGTCGGGATTACGGTCTTCTGGTGGCGAACCCCTTTCCATGTCAGCCCGAGGAGCGGCGCGAACCTTATGTGGAGACGGTGGTGCGGAAAGGGGAGTCGCTCCGATTGCGCTACGGGATCCTCATCCATGAAGGCCCTTTCGACCGTGAGGCCGCGTGGGAGGCCTATCGCGACCTGGCCCGGTAAGGACAGGGGTCTCGCGCCTTACAGGAAGACCAGTGCGATCGCGCCGCAGAGCAGCAGGGATCCGAGAAATCGGCGGCGCATGACGGCGGGCCCCGCGTCCCGGCGCTCGAAATTCCCAAGCCACGCCCCGACGAACCATACGAGCAC
The DNA here is from genome assembly GCA_024641425.1 of Verrucomicrobiales bacterium. GTDB lineage: Bacteria > Verrucomicrobiota > Verrucomicrobiia > Verrucomicrobiales > DEV007 > JAHEDC01. The sequence goes on from JAHEDC010000349.1 coordinate 819, forward strand.
CACGCCCCACAGCCCGCGCGAGCTATAGACGACGTTGATCGCGGTCGCATGCCCGAAACCTGTAAGCGCGATGTTCAGGATGAGGGCCTGCCCGCCGATGGCGAGCCCGCCGAGGATCAGCCCCTTCCAGGCTGGCTTCGGAATATCTTGGAAGCGTCCCTTGCAGAAGGGGACGAGTAGGAACGAGAGAGCGCCGAAGGTGACCGCCACTGCGACCAGAAACCACTCCGCTCCGAAGGCCTGGCTCCGGTAGCCCATTAGCGTGTCGCTCAAGCCGAAGAAGGCGCAGGAGGCGAGGGCGAAGAGAATTGTCTTCCCCGCCGCCCGCAGCGCCGCCAGCGACGCCCCGCCGATGAGAAAGACCGCGACCGCCGTGAGTCCGGAGGCGACCCAGAGGAGCGGCGGCACCTCGTCGGGTTTCAGGAAGAACGAGTAGAGCGCGACGAAGACGACCTTCGTTCCCATAAGCGGGGCCTGCACCGAGACATCACCGGCGCGGATGGCGGCGATGGTGAGGACCTGCCCGAGGAAGAAGGCCACGCCGGTGAGGATCGGCCACCCGATTTGCGACCAATCCGGCGGCCCGGTCGCCCCAATGGCACGGAGTCCGAAGCACAGGCACAGGATCAGGTTGCCGACCACCACGGCCCGCATCGGCCCGCTGCCGAGTTCCATGGCCCGCTTCAGGAAGATGCTTCCCAGTGGATAAAGCATAGCCGCGGCCAGCGGCAGGAGAAGGACGGCCGGATGCATCGGTAGGGATCCGCGCGGACGCGGCTGAGGCGATCACCCACGCTGGAGGATCTCCACCTCGTAGCCGTCCGGATCGGTCACGAAGGCCATCTTCGAGTTCGCGGGATCGGCGAACTTTTCCCGCCAGCCCCCAGGCCAGATCTCGATCCCGTCGTTCTCCAGCTTGTCGCAATACGCAAGGATGTCCTCGACACCGACGCAGGTGTGCATGAGGTCTTCCGGTACCGCGACCTTGTATTCGGGCGAGTAGCACAGTTCGAGGAAATGCTCGTTGCCCTCGAGTTCGAGGAAGGCGAGCTGATTGCCGGCCGGCGACTTGTCGGTGCGCCGCGTACAGACGAAGCCCAGCTTCGCGTAGAAAGCGATGGTTTTCTCAAGATCGCTGACGCGGATACGGGTGTGGAGAAACTTGATCATGCCTCGTAAATAGGCGCGGCGTGCCCCCTTCGCAAAGGATTTCCAGGTGGGCGCTCCGCAGAGCCCCTGCCGTCCCGAAAGACACGCAGGCACCGGCGGCTGAATAGCCAACGCCCCGTTACGGATCCGGAGGGTTGATGGTCTTGGGGACGGGAGTTAATACCTCCCGACTACCCGATTCCGCCTTTTGCTTCCTCTATCTGATTCCGGAGATAAAAAACCGTGACTCAACACTTCCTACGGCAATTTGAATCGACCCTTTTGATTTGCCTCCCTTAAACCCTGAATTCCCACTGTGATTTCCCACCAGCCAATGTGTAGGAGAAATGGTGGGTTCGAGTTCTTCGCCTGTAAGGTTCTCGGGATACTCCAATGAATCCAGTGGGACAATCTCAAGCTTATCGAAAGGATGCTCCCCTATACCGATCGAAAGAGCCCATTCAAAGGATGCTCTCAATTCTTCTGGTATCTCATCCCCGTAGACCATCGCAAGAATGTCATCCAAGTCACCTGCTTCGTATGATGCTTGGTAAGCATTCTAGAACGCTTCAGGGCTCGAAAAACCAGCCTGCCGTCTATCCCCGCAACCGAGGAGGGCGGAAGTAACAATGATGGCTATCGTGGATTGAAAGGCCTTCATTCTAAGCAAACCGTGGTTGAATTCTCAGGGTGGGTATGATGCAGCAGGAAGGATCTGCGTGGGAAGACTGGCTCGCATCGTGTTGGTCGACAAGGACAAACGAGGCCGGATACGAGAGGACAAGGTTGAGGCAATCGCGCAGGGAGCGAGAGGATCATGGCGCTCGGCCTTGCGCGTTGCGGGCGAGGCCCTACATTGCCGCTCCACGATCCACGATGAAAGCCCTGACCCTGAGCGCAACCAAGCATTTCACCTTCGGCGACGTCCCGCCGCCCCCCTGTGCGGCCGATGAAGTCCTCATCGCGGTGAAAGCCTGCGGGATCTGCGGGAGCGACGTGCATGGCATGGACGGCAGCAGCGGACGCCGCATTCCGCCGATCATCATGGGGCATGAAGCGGCGGGCGTCGTGGCGGAAACGGGCGCGGCGGTGACGGGCTGGAAGGCGGGCGACCGGGTGACGTTCGACTCGATGATCTTCTGCGGTAAATGCGCGTTCTGCCAAAGCGGGCGCACGAACCTGTGCGAGAACCGGATGGTGATGGGTGTCTCCTGCGATGGTTACCGGCGGAACGGGGCCTTCGCGGAATACGTGAACCTGCCCGCGCGGCTCCTCATTCCGATCCCGGAAGCCGTGTCCTTCGAGCAGGCGGCCTTCGTCGAGCCTGTCTCGGTGGCCCTCCACGCCGTGAACCGCGTGCCGGTTAAGAAAGGCGATACCGCCGTAGTCGTGGGCGCGGGCATGATCGGCTTGCTCGTCTTGCAGGCGCTGCGCCTCGCGGGGGCGGAGAAGGTTTTCTGCGTCGACCTGGATCCGAAGCGCCTCGAAATCGCGCGCGATCTCGGGGCCGACGCCTGCTTCTGTCCGAAGGACGGCGACGTGGTGAAGCCGATCCTCGAAGCGACCGGCGGCGCGGGCGTGGACGTGGCAATGGAGGTCGTCGGGATCACGCCGACGATCCAGTCGGCCGTCGAGTGCCTCCGCCTCGGCGGGTCGCTGGGTTGCGTGGGGAACATCGCGAAGACCGTCGAGTTCCCCCTCCAGCTCATCGTGACGCGGGAGATTTCGGTCTTCGGAACCTGCGGCGCCAATGGCGAAAGTCCGGAGGCGCTGCAGCGGATCGCGGAGGGTTCGATCCGCGTCGAGCCGCTGATTAGCGCGGTCGCGCCTCTCGAAGAGGGCGGCGCATGGTTCAGCCGCCTCTACGACGCGAAGGAGGACCTGATGAAAGTCATCCTGAAGCCGCAGGCGTAAGGCGCACGCATCCATGAATCCTCGAACACCCGGCTTCCTTCTCCTCGTCCCGCTCGTCGTTCTCCTCGCCGGGTGTTCGACCTCGCGTCCCGTCGACAACACCTATCACCTCGACTACACCCAATATCCGCTCCTTCCACAGGCACCGACGAGCAACGTTCTGCGCACGATTTCCTTCATCGTTCCCGGCTTGCGCCAGCAGGCCATCTACGGGAACTATGGCGGCCCCGGCAGCAAACCGGGGCCGCCCGTCGACAACATGGACGAGATTTTCCGCCGCCACGACATCAGCTATTTCGAAGGTGTGACGCTTGCCGAGCTTTACGAATCCGACCGCCTGCTCGTGCGGCGTCTGCGGGCCCTCGATCCCAAGGAATTGGGTTGGTCCCAGAATCTCTACCGCTGGCGCGCGATCAAGTTCTTCACTTCGCGCCTCAGCGAGCGTTTCGGCAAGCCGAAGGACGTGAGAAACGGATCCAAGGTGCGCCCGATTGTCATTCCCGGGAAGCGGCTGGAAGCCGAGCGCCAGTGGAACTGGCACGGTCCCGATCCCTGCGCCGACATCACGATCAGCAACGAACCTCACACCCACGCGGCGGGGAATCTTCCTCCGAATGCCGGGACGCCGCCACAAGCCGAACCTCCCGCCCGCACAACGATGGCCGGAAAATTCGCGGGGCGCCGACGTTAGCGCTGCCGGTCCCAGCGGCTTACGCGCTCGTTCTTGAAGACGACCTCCGCTGCGTTGTAGGGCACGTACCCCACGCTGGGAACGATGTCGGTGTAGTAGTAGCCCCCGTGGTAGCCGCGTCCGTGTCCGATGATGACGGTGTCTGTCCAGACCGGGTAATGGCCGACAAAACGCCAGGATTCGTAGGACTGTCCGCCCTCGCTGCCCATCCGCACCGATCCCGGTGTGCCCCAGGCAAGATAAACCGCGTCCTTGTTCATCCCTTCCTTGATTCGGCCCTGGCGCACCAGGTTCTGGTGCTCGGAGGGGAGGCGGGCAAATTTCTCCGGGTAACGGCTGATTCGGTTCTCGATGCTACTCCCGCAGCTGGCGAGAACGAGCGCGGCAGCGCAGAGGAAAAGACGGGCGAGGAGGGCGGGGGCTTGCATGTGCGGGTTGTAATTGGGTGACTTCACGATCATTATAGGGGGACCGCGAGGGTTTTCCAACCCCGCGTTTCTCCCATGGAAGACCGTTACGGCCACTTTATTTCCTACCTCCGCGTTTCCGTTACCGACCGGTGCAACGAACGCTGCCGCTATTGCATGCCCGAGGAGGTACAGGAGTGGGCTTCCAAGGACGAGACGCTGAGCTGGGACGAAATGCTCCGCGTCCTGCGCGTCGGCGCGTCGCTCGGCATCCGCAAGGTGCGCGTCACCGGCGGCGAACCGCTGACCCGGCCCGGCGTCCTCGATTTCTTCGACGCCCTTGGCGAAATGCGCGCGCGCGGCGAGCTGAACGACCTCGGCATCTCGACCAATGCGACCCTTCTTCCGAATAAGCCGCGTGACGGCAAGGGCGCGACGGTGGCGGCCCGCCTCGTGGCCGCGGGCGTCCGGACGGCCAACATCTCGCTCGATACCCTCGACCGCGAGACCTACCACCGCGTTACCGGCCGCGATTTCCTCGTCCGCGTCCTCGCCGGCATCGACGCCGCCCGCGAGGCGGGCTTCGAGTCGATCAAGCTCAACTGCGTCCTCATGCGGGCGATCAACGAGGATCATTTGGGCGAGCTCATCGACTACGCCCGCGAGAAGGACCTCCTGCTCCGCTTCATCGAGCTGATGCCGGTGACCACGACCGAAATGCTCGACGAGTCGAATTTCTTCTCCGCCGGACTGGCGAAGAAACGTCTTGAGGAAAAGCTCGGCCCGCTCACCCCCCGCCCCGATTACAAGACCAATGGCCCGGCCTCGTATTACGAGATCCCCGGCTCCGGCCAGCTCATCGGCTTCATCGGGGCGATGACGAATTTCCACTTCTGCGAGAGCTGCAACAAGCTCCGCCTCACCAGCGACGGCAAGCTCCGGCCCTGCCTCGGCAGCCACCACGAGTTCGACCTCCGCGAAGTGCTTCGCAACGGCGCGACGGACGTGGAGATCGCCGCTTTCTTCCGCGACGTCGTGGCCCGAAAGCCGAAGGAACACGAGTTCCGCGAAAACTACGTCCCCGCCCGCCGCATGGTCGCGATCGGGGGTTAGGCGGAGGTTACGCTTCCGCTTCCCCGCCGCCGAAGGGCGGATTCCAGATCCGGCCCATCTCGAGGACAAAGCCCTCGACCGGCCCGCTGCCCGCGACCGTTTCGGGAGCGTCCAGCACGACGACGCCACCACTGGCATCGTAGACATGGACCCGCTTCTCACGCGGATCGTTCAGCCAGCCGAGCGCGACCCCGTTGTCGCGGTACTGCTCCATCTTCTCCAGGAGCATGGCGAGCGAGTCCGATTCGGACCGCACCTCAATCACGAAATCCGGAACCAAGGGGAGAAACTTCTTCCGCTTCTCACGAGAAACGGTCGCGAATCGTTCCGAACGAATCCAAGACGCATCGGGAGAACGCATGGCCCCATCTGGAAAAAGGAATCCGGGAGTGGCACCGGCGGCTATCCCACGCCCATCGCGATCCGCCCAGGTGCCCAGTTGCTGAATCACTTGGGAATCATGGAATCCGCCCTCCCAACCAGTCGGTGACATGATAATGATTTCTCCCCGCGCGTTGCGTTCGATGTTGAGCTCCTTGTTCCGCGCGCAGAAGTCGAGCAAGGCGTCGTTGTCCCACGGATCAAAGGCGAGACCGATTTCACACGGCAGCACGTATCCCTCGTTCGTCTGGAGCATCAGGGTGGACATTTTCCCTGAGGATAACCCGCGCCGCGCTTGTAAGCAAGCCTCCGGAATCGCTTGGAGTGCGCCATTTTCCGGTGTAAGGGAGGCCCGATGCCCGAGCCCAGAAGCCCACAGCCACCGAAGAAAAAGAAGAGCGCCCTCCAGGACATGGCGGGAACGGTCGCGACCGCCATCGTCATCATGATCGTCCTCTCGATCTTCGTCTTCCCGATGTTCAATCGCCCGAAGGAGGGCAAGATCATCGGGAAGGAAATCGAGGCCCTCGGCAAGGCGATGGAGAACTATCAGAGCGAG
>JAHEDC010000350.1 GCA_024641425.1 Verrucomicrobiales bacterium
GGCCTTCAGCTTTTTCACCGTATCCATTGCTTGTTTTCTCTCTCCTCGAACCCGGATCCGCCCGTCCTCGGCCATGCCCTTGATCATCTTCACGAGGTCCCGTCGACGCTCCTCGGAAAGCTCCGGAATGGGGAGGCGGATGGTCTTTCCATCGACGGCAGGATTGATGCCGAGACGCGATTCCTTGATGGCGCGCTCCACGTCCCTCACCGTTCCGGGATCGAAAGGCGAGATCGTGATAAGCCGTGGCTCCGGGGTGGAGATCACAGCCAGTTGCTTGAGTTTCGAGGTCGACCCGTAGCTCTGGACGTGCACGTCGAGGTTTTCGACAAGACCAGGCGAGGCCTTTCCGGTGCGGACACCGGCGAACTCGTGGATCATATATTCCACGCTCTTGTGCATCGCTTCTTCGGTTTCTAACAGGACAGTTTCTGGATCCATGGTCTTCGTTCTACGGGTTCTTCCGGGCATCTCAGGCCCGGTGGGAATGGAAAATAAAGGGAGCGAGAATCGGATTATCCCGCCCTCTCGACCGGAGCGGACGCGCCGTCGGCGCAGACCATCGTTCCCACGGGCTCACCCACCAAGGCCTTGCGAATATTATCCGTTGCCATCATGTCGAAGACGATAATCGGCTTGTTGTTATCCATGCAAAGACTGAAGGCCGTTGAATCCAGCACCTTCAGGCGACGCGAAAGTGCCTCCACAAAGGAAACCGAGTCAAACCGTCGCGCATCCGCGTTCTTCTTCGGATCCGAATCGTAGACGCCATCGACCTTTGTCGCCTTGAGAATCGCATCCGCGCCGATTTCGCTGGCCCGCAAAGCGGCAGTGGTATCGGTGGAAAAGAAGGGGTTGCCCGTGCCGGCGGCAAAAATGACAACCCGTCCGAGTTCGAGATGGCGCATGGCGACCCGACGGATGAAGGGCTCCGCAACGTTTTTCATCTCAATGGCGCTCTGCACCCGCGTCGGCACGTCCATCGCCTCAAGCATGCTCTGGAGCGCCAAGGCATTCATCACCGTAGCAAGCATCCCCATGTAATCCGCAGTCGCCCGTTCCATCCCCCGGTTGCTCGCACTCACTCCGCGCCAGAAATTCCCTCCCCCGACCACCACGCCGATTTCAATACCCGCCTGATGGGCGCTCTTGATCTGCTTGGCCATCTGTTCGACAATCTCAGGCGAGATATTGTCGTGCCCGCCCTCCTCCCGGAGGGCCTCCCCACTGAGTTTCAGTATGACGCGCTTGAAGTTTCGTTTGGTGAGAGGATCAGGCATGGATTGGTAGTGGGTCGCTCGCCTGAAAGAGAACATGAAGACCGCACGCTTGGAAAGCGTTTTCCGCAGGGAAAAATCACGGGCGGGAGTCGGCGGGGCCCCCCTCGGTGTCCTTGAATCGCTTTTCGAGCGCCATCAGGCGGGAAAGCATCTCGGGTAAGCGCCGGAATCCGGCCAGTCGACGTTTGGCTTCTCCGATCGGAGCGGCAGGATACCCCATATACTGGCCGCCTTCGGGGAGACTCTTCGTGACCCCGGTACGCGCGGCAATCAGGGAATTGCTGCCCACCCGGATATGGCCCGCCACGCCGGTAAAGGCGGCGATGGTCACGTTGTCTCCAATGCAGGCGCTCCCCGCGATGCCGCACAGCGCCACGATGATACAGTGCTTCCCAATCACGGCGTTGTGTCCGATTTGGACGAGATTGTCGATCTTCGTGCCTTCGCCAATCCAAGTGCGTCCGAATCGGGCACGGTCGATGGTCGTGCCCGCACCAACCTCTACAAAGTCGTCGAGTTGCACAAAGCCGATCTGCTCGATCGGTTGATGTCTCTCTCCTGTTTTCTCGTAGCCGAAGCCGCTCGCCCCAATGACACATCCCCCGTGGATGAAGACATGATTCCCCAATACGCAGTCGTCAAAAAGAACAGTATTCGCATGGATGCGGCAGTTCTCGCCAATCCGACAACCCGCTGAAATGACCACCCCTGGTCCAATAAACGTCCCGTCACCGATCACACAGTCTTCCTCGACGACCGCTTGAGGTCCCACGCTCACCTTCTGAGGATTGAGAACCACTCCATCGGCCACCCACGCGGAGGGATGAATTCCCATGCGGATCCGGGGCGGTCGGTAGACATGCTTCCTCGCTACTTCCGCGAAGGCACGGGAGGGATCAGGAACGACGATCAAGGCCCGAGAGGGCCCTGCCACCGGAAAGCGCTCATCGACTAGAAGCGCGCCGGCTCGTGTCGATTCAAGGTCTGCCGCATAACGGTCGTTGTTGTAAAACGCGAGATCACTCTCGGTCGCATCGACCAGAGCGGCGATACCCCTAATAGAGGTCTCGTCGCCAATGCCCTCGGGCAGAATCAGGACACCACCCGTCAGTTCAGCCAGCTCGGCGAGGGTGGCATTCACAGCGGATCCAAGCGAAAAAAGCAAATGAAAGGCTCTCCCTTTACTCGGGAGTCACCGCTGCCGCTGGCGTCGCGGGGGCGTTTTCATTCAGCTTGGTGATCACGTCCTCGCTGAAATCCACGGCGTCCTTCGAATGAAGAAGGAAAGGAATTCCGCGGGTTCCAAGGCCCGATTTGTCAAAGACGAGGTCATAGTTTCCTACCTTGGACATCTGGCCGACAAGTTCCTGGATTTCCTCGACGATGGCCTTGCGCATGCGGTCCACCTGCTCCAGGAGTTGCCGCTGGCGACGCTCGGCGAATTCCTGCTTCTCACGCTCGAGGCTACGGGCCTCGGCCGCGACATCCTGGGCTTCCTTCTGCTTGGTCGCGCGGAGCTCCTCACTGATGCCGGGATCCTTGATTGCGGCAACCAGTTCCGAGTACTTCTCAATCAATTCCTTGTAGCGGACATTGCGCTCATCGAGTTCCTTTTTCGCCATGGCCTTGCCATCGTTGACCTGGTTCTCAGCATCCTTGGTCTTGTAGTATTCCGCGAAGACACGCGTCATATCGACGATTCCGATCTTCAGATCCTGAGCGTTGGTGCTTCCAGTAAAGAGGGAAACTCCAGCGAGGACTGCTGCGAGCAAGGTGTGGCGGAATGCATTCATGGGTATTGGAAGGAGCTTAGTCGTATTGGTTATTCCCCCCCTGGATCGGCGGGGCCATAAATTGGTGCAGTCGAATAAATATTCAAGGACGAAATCGAAAGCGTTGCAGGCGGTAAACTCGACCCGCTCGCAGTCCCTGGGAAAAGGAGAATTCCTAGTGAACCCTTCGATCATCCGCTGAAGCGGAGGTCCTCGAAGCGATGATTAGAAATCGGCGCCGATCGTGAAGTTGAAGCGACCGCTGGAATCGTTGTATTCGTCCGATTGGATCGGAAACGCGTAATCGAGGTTAATCTGACCGATGGGAAGGAAAAGACGAAGCCCGATACCGACATCGGAATTGATATCACCGAAGTCGAAAGAGTCGGCGGACACCGTCCCCACATCACCGAAGAAAGCCACACGGACTTTCTCCATGACCGGCACCGTGACCTCGGCGGACGCGAAAGCCGCGGTATTCCCCCCGAGCGGCTCGCCGTTATCGTCGCGTGGGCCAACATCACGATAATCGAAGCCACGGAGATTGTTCGCCCCTCCAAGGAATTCGCGTGCCACGATCGGCACATCACCGTCAACGGTGCGGAAACTCCCCTCGATACTGAGAATCGTGTCCAACGGCCCGTTGTAGAATGTTTTGCCATCCACCTTGAAACCCGGGGCCTCGATGTCACCGAACGAGTAGTCAGCTCCAATGTTCACTCGGTAGCCCCGTCTTGGAAGATAAACATCGTCTCGGGTGTCAACGGTGTAGGTGAGCCCGATCAAGTGCTGGAGGTATTTGCCTTCTTCGTCGCGGATCTGCTCCGAAGCATCCGACGCAATGTCATAGACCTCAAGCGACTGGGGGCGGTAGTAGCCGCGGAGATAGGAGTGCTCGCGCAATGGCTTCCGCAGACTCAATTCGGCACCGATATCGCGTTGATCATAGTAATCACTCAGGAACCGGTACTCGTGATAGAAGCCCTCAACCCCGAAGGCAAGGCGCTGGCCGAAGAGCCACGGCTCCGTCACGTTGACCACGAAGTCCTTCCTTTCCGTTCCGTATTTCACGCTGGCGCGGAACTTTTGCCCGGCTCCCTTGAAACGTGGCCAACCGAAGAGATCGAAATTCGTCTCCACGACATCGACGAAACCTACAAGATTATCAATGGAACTGAAACCCGCGCCAAAGTTGATCGTCCCGGTCGGCTTCTCCCTCACCGTGAAGCTAATATCCTTCACGTTCGGCACTTCCGTCTCAAGGATATTGGTCTCGATCGGCGCCTCGAAGTAGCCCAGATTCTTGAGCCGGTTTTCACTCGCGCGGAGATTCACGGTGTCGAACTGCTCGCCGGGATGAATCGCCAGTTCCCGGCGAATCACGTTGTCCTTCGTTTTGTCGTTACCATTGATGTTAATCAGTCCGATGGTCGATTTCTCGCCTTCGAAGACGGAGTATTCGACATTGAGAACATTGCCACCCGCCGACGTGATACGAGGAGTGACGCGCATATCGGCGTAGCCCTGGGTTCCGTAGTAGTCCTTCAGCATCTGGATGTCGTTCTTCACCGCGAGCCCCGAATAGCGGCCGCCCCCCTTTAGCGTCAGGCGATTCTCCAGATCCAACTGCGAAAAGAGCGTCACGCCTTCCAGCGTCACCGTCGCCACATCATATTGGGCTCCCTCCTCGACCGTGATAACGAGGTCGATCTTCTTGGAACTGACCCTGCGGCGCTCGATGCCGGCGACACGCGCATTAAGATACCCGGCGTCCTTGTACTTGTCCTCAATGCGAACGATATCCTCCTCGAGGACGAAGTTGTCGATCTTGCCGTTGTTCTTGCTGAACAAGCGCCAGACCCGCTTCTCCTTCACCTGCATCACCTTCTCCAATTCCTTCGCGTCGAAGACGGTCACATTCACAAACTCGATGTCGTTCAGGAGGTTCTTGTCCCCCTCGTCGATCATGAAGGTCACGTTCGAGAAGTTCCCCTCCGTCCCGGGCGAAGACTTGTAGGTCACCGTCGCGTCCGAAAAGCCCTTTTGGAGGTAGAGATCCGCGATCGCCTGACGGGCTGCCTCCAAATTGGTGTCGTTGAATCCCCCGCCCACCACCAGATCGACTTCGCGGCGAAGCCGGTCCTCGTCAATTCCCGAATTCCCAAGGAACGAAAAGCGCCCGAGCGAGGCTCGGCTCTCGACAAGGATGATGAGACGCACTCCTCCGGAGTAGGGTTCCGTGAACATCCGGACGTTCTCCACGTCCCCGCTATCATAGAGCGACTTAATGTCTTGTTCGATCACCGTCTGGTCGAGGGTATCCCCCACCTTCGTGCTCACATTCGCGAGAATCCTCCCCTCAGCGACCGACTTCGGCCCCGTGTACTGAACGGCGATGTCTCGGACAATTTCCGCGCTGACAATACCAGCCATCGCCAGAAGTGAGAGAAGCCATGCGAATACCCCCACGCGGAACGGGGTGATGCGGCGAATACGAGGATGTGTGGAAGTGCCCTTGAAAGTCATGCAGCTGAGTGAGGTGGTAGTAAACGCGGTCGGATGATTAAAATCAAAGTATATTTCCCCGGCTTCCGGGCTGTTACATCAGATTCAAGGCTCAGCGGCAAGCCAATTCTCCCCAATTCAGGAAATTAAATAGTCAGAATACCAAAATATTTAGGATTCTCAAATATAATAAGTTCCCCAAGAAAGCAAAAACACCGCCGAAGTAAAGGCAAGAATGCGATGGAGCCCGCTATTTTGCCACTATTTCCGCCATTTGAGAGCCTTGAAGCCCTTCCCGTTTCTCGCAGATTTGCGAGATCCACGAATCCCGGTTGAATTCAAAGCCTCCCATGAAGGCAAAAGCGTTCGAGCAACCTCGACATTTGCTTAAGAAAGGTTTAGCTTTGAGGCTTCGCGAAGCGCCCGATTCCAGCCGAGCTTTTCGGAGCCACCCGGAAAGCGCAGCGCAGCCTGATGAAAGAGAATTTTTATTCCGAAACAACCGAGGCGCCTGACAGTGCCTTCGACATCTCCCTGCGTCCACCGGTCTTCACCGAATTCTGCGGCCAGGAGAAGGTGAAGGAGCGCCTGACCCTTATGGTCGAAGCCGCGCGACAGCGGGGCGACGCCCTCGACCACAATCTGCTTTGCGGTCCGCCCGGGCTTGGTAAGACCACCCTCGCGCATATCATCGCCGGAGCGATGGGCGCGAAGATCCATTGCACGAGCGGCCCGCAGATCGAAAAGGCGGGCGATCTCGCCGGGATCCTGACGAATCTCCAGAAGGGCGATTTCCTCTTCATCGACGAGATCCACCGGCTGCACCCGACGATCGAGGAATACCTCTACCCCGCGATGGAGGACTTCCGGCTCGATATCATCATCGATCAGGGGCCGAACGCTCGCAGCATCCAGCTCACGCTCCCGAAGTTCACGCTTATCGGTGCCACGACCCGCGCCGGCATGCTCACCGCCCCCCTCCGTTCCCGTTTCGGGATGACGAACCGCCTCGACTACTACACGGCCGAGCAGCTCACCGAGATCATCACCCGCTCTGCCGGGCTCATCGACATCGAGATCGAAACGGGCGGGGCCTTCGAGATCGCCACCCGCTCCCGCGGTACCCCACGCGTCGCGAACGCGCTTCTCCGCTGGGTGCGCGACTACGCCCAGGTCCGTGCCGACAACCGCATCACTTCGGCCGTCTCCGATAAGGCACTCGAGATGATCGACATCGACCAGGACGGGCTCGATGAGATGGACAAGCGCCTCCTCGAGGCCCTCGTCTTCAAGTTCGAGGGCGGCCCCGTCGGTGTCAGCTCGCTTTCCGTCGCCGTCGGCGAGGATGCCACCACCATCGAGGAAGTCTACGAACCCTACCTCATCATGCAGGGCATGATCATGCGTACGCCGCGCGGACGAGTCGCCTTGCGCAAGGCCTACGAAAAGCTTGGGGTTCCCCCGCCGACGCGC
>JAHEDC010000351.1 GCA_024641425.1 Verrucomicrobiales bacterium
AACATGATGGCTCACAAAGATAGCCACCGATTTCAAAGCGCAACCACCAAGGTCTGCACTACAAGCCGTTTTGAAAACCGGACCCAGCAAAATCAGGGGTTCCAGCTCCGAAAAAGGGCGAAAATTGGCAAAAACCGTGTCGAATCCGCGAAGTCGGGCCAACGCGGCGGCCGGCGATTTCACTGGTTTCGATTTCGGTGTTAGGATTGCCCTCCCTTGGAAGTGATCGGGTAATGGCGCACTCCTTCCGCACTTCCCTTCTTCTCCTGCTCCTGACCGCCTTCGGCTATCCCGGAGCCGCGACCGCGGTGGTGGATTTCGAAAAGGACATCCGCCCGATCCTTGAGGAAAACTGCCTCGACTGCCACGGGCCGGACAAGCAGAAGTCGGAATTCCGTGTCGATCAACGCCCGGTCATGCTCCGGGGTGGCGACTCGGGGCTTGCCGCGGTCGTTCCCGGAGACGCGGCGGGGAGTTTCCTCATCGAGGCCGTCAAGGGCACCGATCCGGATGCGAAAATGCCGCCGAAGGGCGACCCGCTCTCGGCACCGCAAATCGCACTGCTCGAAGAGTGGATCCAGGAAGGCGCGGTGTGGCCGGGCCAAATGGAAGCGGTGCTTGAGGAAGCGTCCGACCTGTGGTCCCTCCAGCCCGTCGAACGCCCCGCCGTTCCGGAGAGAGCCGATGCGGCGACCCCCATCGATGCCTTCCTTCTTGAAAAACTTGCGGAGAACGACCTCGCCTCCAACCCGCCAGCCGATGCTCGGGCTCTCCTTCGCCGCGCTTCCGTGATTCTCACCGGCCTCGATCCGACCCCGGAGCGCGTGGAGACGTTTCTCGCCGCCTCCAAGACCGATCCCGAAGCCGCGTACCTCGCATTGGTCGACGAACTCCTTGCCTCGCCCCACTTTGGCGAACGCTGGGCCCAGCACTGGCTTGATGTCATCCGCTGGGCGGAATCGAACGGCTCGGAGGCGAACCTCTACCGCAAGAATGCCTGGATCTACCGCGACTACGTCATCCGCGCCTTCAACGAAGACCGTCCCTACGATCAGTTCGTCCGCGATCAGATTGCGGGCGACCAGTCCGGCATGGGTGAGGCGACGGGCTTTCTCGTTGCCGGTCCTCACGTTCCCGCCGCGACCGTGGGGCGGGAGCCGAGCGCCATTCGGCAGGCGCGCGCGGACCGCCTCGATGAGATCATGCAGACCTTAGGGGCCTCGATCCTCGGGATGACCGTCGGTTGCGCGCGCTGTCATAATCACAAGTTCGATCCCATCTCGATCCAGGATTACTACTCGCTCACGGCTGTGTTTCAGGGCGTCGAGTTCGGCGGTCGCCGTCCCGAACTGTCCGACGATCACCCGCGCGTGAAACGGGCGAACATGCTGTATCCGCAGTTGAATCAGGAGCGCGCGATCCTCCGCGGGGGAATCGGATTCTGGGAGGAAAACTCGGGCGGCTACACCGACATGGCGTTCCCCGCAACCAAGACTGACGCGCTGCGCGTGGAATTCGAAAGTCCGCAGGTCTTCATTGACGAACTCGAAGTCTTCGGGACGGTCGACTTCCGGGAAAACCTTGCCGCCGCCAGCGCCGGCACCCGATTGGAGGAAGATCCGGAGATGGCGGATTCCGGCAGTCCGGTTGGAAAGGCGAATGACGGGGAATACGGCACGATGATGTGGAAAGCGAAGGCACCGGCGGGGAGCAAGCGGAAGCCGTGGGCCGAGATCCGGTTTTCCGAAGTCAGGGAGGTGAACCGCTTCCGTTTCAGTTCGAACCGCGAATACTACTTCGAGACCGACTATCTGGAACAAGGTGGCAACGGGCAATTTCCCGGCTACCGGATTCTCGCCCGGAATCCGGACGGCGGTTGGCAGGAAGTCGCGGGCACCCGGCGCGCGCGCGAGGCTCTGAAAAAGAACGGCACCCTGAAAGCCGCTTCGGAACGTCTCCACAAGCATCTGGCCGATCTGGCGGAAGAAGGTCCGCGCCACAGCTTCGTGGGCCGATTCACTAAACCCGCCGTCACCCGCGTCCTCAGTCGAGGCAGCCCGGAGACCCCGGGCGCCGAAGTCATGCCGGCGGGCTTCGCGATCCTCGACGGGGATCTCGGTCTCGACTCAACCGCCCCCGACGCCGAGCGCCGGAAGCGCTTCGCGGAGTGGCTCACCCGTCCCGAGCATCCGCTCACCGCTCGCGTCATCGTCAACCGCATCTGGCATCACGTTTTCGGAAGCGGCCTCGTCCCCACCACCGCCGACTTCGGTTTCGCCGGCGCGCTGCCAAGCCATCCCGAATTGCTCGACTACCTTGCGGCGGAATTCGTCCAACCGGAGCGGGAGGGAGGTACCCCGTGGAGTATGAAGGAGCTCATCCGCCTCCTCGTCCTCACCGATGCCTTCCGCCAGTCGAGCGCGCCGCGAGAGGACGGGCTCCTCGCGGACGCGGGCGACGCGCTCCTCTGGCGCTTCGCACCCCGGCGCGTCGAAGCCGAAGTCATCCGCGATGGCATTCTCCAGGCCTCGGGCAAACTCGACCCCACCCTCGGCGGCCGGAGCTTCCGCATCCACAACGTGAAGAAAACCTACGCGCAATGGGAAGTGACCGACAACCATGGCCCCGAAACCTGGCGGCGCATGATCTACCAGGAACGCATGCGCCGCGTCGACGACCGCATCTTCACCGCCTTTGATTTCCCGGACTGCGGCCAGGTAAGTCCGAAGCGTCCTGTCTCCACCACCCCGCTCCAGGCGCTCAACCTCATGAACAGCGATTTCGTCGTCGAGCAGTCCGAGTTCATCGCGCGGCGGGCCATCGACGATGCCGGCAAGGAGAATCCCGAGGCGCAGGTGCGCCGCTGCTTCCACCTCCTCCTCGCCCGCGACCCCGACCCCGACGAGCTTGCCGCCAGCATCGGTGTCGCCGAAACCAGCGGTCTCCCCCTCGTCTGTCGCAGCCTGATCAACTCCAACGAATTCGCTTTTTTGCCATGAACCGAGCCGAAGACATCTCTCCCAAAGGCCGCGGTCTACTCGACCGCCGAAACTTCATGCGCGGCACCGGCATGGCTTTCGGAGGCCTGGGGCTGGCGCAGTTGCTGGCCTCGGAAGACACGACGAATTTCTCGGGAAAGGTTCCCATCCGCCCGAGGATTGATCCGGACAATCCCTATGCTCCGCGTCCCCCCCATTTCCCCATGCCGGCCAAGCGCGTGCTGGTCATTTTCTGCCCCGGGGCGGTCAGCCATGTCGACACTTTCGATTACAAGCCCGCGCTCGTTAAGTACCACGGCCAGAAGCCGCCGGGAATGCCCGCCGTGACCTTCGAGGGTCCGAGCGGCAACATCGCGAAACCGTTCTGGGATTTCAGACCGCGCGGGCAAAGCGGAAAAATGGTTTCCGACCTGTTGCCCCACCTTGGCGGGCTGGTCGACGACTTCACCTTCTTCCATGCCCTGAGCACCCAGACGAGCGCCCATCCGCAGGGTGAGAATTTCCTCCACACGGGTTTCACGATGGAAGGATTTCCGTCCTTCGGGGCTTGGACCACCTATGCTTTGGGCTCCGAGTGCTCGGAGTTGCCCGCCTTCGTCGCCATCAATGACCCGCGCGGCATGGCCCGCTCGGGCAAGAACAACTTCGGGAGCGGGTTTCTTCCCGCTTCTTTCCAAGGAACCGACTTTACCGCCAAAAGTCCGCCCGCCAATCTCGCTCGTCCCGCGCGCTATTCCCAGTCCGACGACCGCGGCACGATTGACTTGCTCAAGCGGCTCAATAGCCGGCATCTCGAGAAGTTCCCCGGCGATGCGAATCTCGCCGCCCGGGTCGCGAGCTACGAGCTTGCGGGCCGCATGCAGATGTCCGTCCCGGAGATGATGGAGCTGTCGGGCGAACCGGAATCCGTCCACAAGGAATATGGAACCGACACCGGAACCGATCTCAAGCGTGAATACGCCAAGAACTGCATCCTCGCCCGACGCCTTATCGAACGCGGCGTGCGCGTCGTGCAGCTCTTCAATGGCAGCGATCCCTCCGGCGGCAACGGGATCACGAACTGGGATTCACACAGTGACATCAAGGACACCCACGCCATGCAGGCCGAGATCATGGATCAGCCGACCGCCGCCCTGATCCGCGATCTGAAGAGCCGCGGCCTTCTCGACGACACCCTTGTCGTCTGGTGCACCGAGTTCGGCCGCATGCCCTTCCTCCAGGGCAATGGCACCGGCCGCGATCACAACTCCGGAGCCTTCACCTGCTTCCTCGCCGGGGCCGGCGTGAAGAAGGGCGTCAGTTATGGCGAAAGCGACGAGTTCGGATTCAAGGCAGCGCAGAACGAAACCTCGGTTTACGATTTCAACGCCACCATCCTCCACCTTATGGGGCTCGATCACGAACGGCTGACCTTCTACCACAACGGCCTCGAGCGCCGGCTCACGAACGTGCACGGGCATGTCATGAAGGATGTCCTCGCCTAGGTTCTCGACGCGCGAACACGGGACGTTCCTCCCGGCCCCGTCCACGTCAGCGGGTCCGCCGGGCGGAGTGGCGGACGGCCCCGCAATGTTTGATTCCGAGTCCAAAGGGGAAGGATTCCGGCGCAAGCACGGCAAAAGGCAGTGAGGCTCTGCTGGGAAGACAGCGGCAGGATGACGCACTCCTGTTCCACTCCTCCTCGTGTCGGAAGAAAATGGATCGTTAGGATTTCACGCCTCCGGCAGTGATGGTGCAATGAGAACTCCAATGGACTCCCCCCGGTATCTCCTTTTGGCCGTTTCCTTCCTGGCCGCTGTATCCGCGCGGGCCGAAGGGCAGGCAAAGCCCAACATCCTCCTCATCGTCTCGGACGATCAAGGCTATGCCGATGTCGGCTTCCAGGGCTGCAAGGACATTCCGACGCCGCACCTCGATCGGCTGGCCCGCGAAGGCCTGCATTGCACGAGCGGGTATGTGTCGCATCCTTTCTGCAGCCCGACGCGGGCTGGGCTCATGACCGGTCGCTACCAGCATCGCTTCGGGCATCAGAACAACCCCTTTTACAACCCGAACGATCACAAGGAAGGCCTTCCGCTGAGCGAGAAGTTGCTGCCGGAATTCCTCGGCAAGGCAGGCTACAGGACAGGCTGGATCGGCAAGTGGCATCTCGGAGCGGCCCCGGAGTTTCGCCCGGAGAACCGTGGGTTCGCCGAAACCTACGGATTCATCGGAGGCGGCCACAAATTCCTCAACTGGAAGGAAAACGTGAAGAGCGAATACACGGTCCCGATCGAGCGCAATGGGAAGCCGGAAGCGGTCACGGAGCATCTTACCACTGCCCTCGGAAAGGAGGCTGCGGACTTTGTGAAACGACACCGGGGCGAGCCCTGGTTCCTCTATCTCGCCTTCAATGCGCCGCATCAGCCCAACGAGCCCACGGAGGAGCGACTCGAGCGGTTTGCCTCGATCGAGAATAGGACGCGGCGCGCCTATGCGGCCCAGGTCAGCCTGATGGACGACGCCATCGGTGAGGCGCTCGAAGCGCTGCGCGCGTCCGATCAGGAAAAGGATACGCTCGTCTTCTTCTTCAGTGACAACGGCGGACCGATCACGAAGAACGGTTCAAGCAACGACCCGCTGCGGGGTGCGAAGGGCGATGTCTATGAAGGCGGCGTGCGCGTGCCTTTCGTTGTGAAGTGGCCGGCCAAGCTCCCTTCCGGGCAGACCTACGACCTCCCGGTCAGTTCGCTGGATGTCTTCGCCACTTCCCTCGCCGTGGCCGGTGCCGAAATGCCGACGGACCGAAAGTATGACAGCGTGAATCTCATCCCGTACCTTAGCGGTGAAAAGAAGGAAGCTCCGCACGACGCGCTCTTCTGGCGGCGTGGCCCGAGTCTGGCCGTCCGCGAGGGCGACTCCAAACTGGTGCGGCAGGGTCCGAACCAGCGTGCCCTCTACCACCTCCCATCGGACCTCGGCGAGAAGACCGACATCAAGGCCGATCACTCCGATTTGGTGACCCGCCTCGCGGCTGAATTGGAGGCGTGGGACGGGGAAATGATCCCTCCGGCCTTCCCCGGTGCCACTGCCTACGAGAAGCCGAATCCGAACCTGAAGAAAAAACCGACAAGGCAATGAGGAACCGAATCTGCGACGAAAAGCCCTCGAATCCCGTTGCTGTCCCTCCGTCCTTGGGCTCCTTCCACCCTCGTCGATCGGCCCTTCTTGGGGCCCTTTTCTCTTTCGCCGTACATTCGTTCTGCTCGGCGGCGCCGCCCAACGTCCTCTTCATCGCGATCGATGACTTGCGTCCCGAACTCGGCTGCTACGGCAACAAGGAGGTAAAGACGCCGAACCTGGACGCGCTCGCGGAGACCGGGCTTCGCTTTGATCGTGCCTATTGCCAGTACGCGATCTGCGGGCCGTCGCGGGCGAGTCTTCTCACCGGCTTGCGTCCTGACACGCTCAAGATCGAGGAGATTAACACTTTTTTCCGGGACACCGTGCCGGACGTGGTGACGCTGCCGCAGCACTTCAAGGCGAACGGTTATGAATCGGTCTATGTGGGCAAGGTTTTTCATCCCGGACAGACCGACGATGCCATCTCCTGGAGCCGGCGCGTCGACCTCCCCGGCAAGGTGTCCGAATACAAGCTGCCCGAAAGCCTCGCGACCATGAGGAAGCGCCGCGAGGAGGCATTGGAGACGTATGGCCCGAACGCGGATCTCCAGGGCATGAGTGCGGGCCCCGCCTGGGAAGGCGCCGAGGCTCCGGACAGCGAGTATCCCGACGGCCGCACCGCCGAGGGTGCCATCGCCGCGCTGGGCGAGTTGAAGGGAAAACCCTTCTTCCTCGGCGTTGGCTTCGTGAAGCCGCATCTTCCCTTTGTCGCGCCGAAGAAGTATTTCGATCTCTATGATCCCGCCAAACTCACCCTCACCGATGCCCCGAACGCTCCGAAGGACGCCCCGACCATCGCGCGTCATAGTTCCTTTGAACTGCGCACCCGCACCCGCGTGCCCGCAACC
>JAHEDC010000022.1 GCA_024641425.1 Verrucomicrobiales bacterium
AAGCCGTATTTGCTGACGCCGTGCTGGCGGGGACGGTGGTTGACGGGGAGTTCGACGACGGTGTAACCCATTGCCTTAATAAGGGCCGGAATGAAGCGGTGCATGCCGGTGAAGGGAACGAGGGCCTCCCGGCACTCCCGGCGCATGGCCTTGAGCGTGCAGCCGGTGTCCCGCACGCCGTCGCCGACAAAGCGGCTGCGGACGTTGTTCGCGATGCGGCTCTGGAGCCGCTTGAAGGTCGTGTCTTTCCGCTTCGCGCGATAGCCGCAGGCGAGGTCGGCGCCCTTCTCGATCTCGGCGATGAGTTTTGGAATGTCCGCGGGGTCGTTCTGGAGGTCGCCGTCGAGGAAGGCGACGATCTCCCCCTGCGCCGCGTGGATGCCCGCGAACATCGCGGCGCTCTGTCCGGCGTTCTTCGCGAATTCGAGCACGCGGACATGGGGAGAGCGGTCGATCCTGGAAACGGTACCGTCGGAGGAGCCGTCATCGACGAGGACGAGTTCGTAGTCGATTCCGGCGAGGGCGGTGGCGATCTCGGCCTGGAGCGGGGCGACGTTGTCTTCCTCGTTATAAAGCGGAACGACGATGGAGAGGCGGGGCATTAAAGTGGGAAGTTTGAAGTTTGAAGGATGAAGTAATGGCAGAGGGAAAAAGGGCGACGTCGTTATGGCATCTTCACTTCATCTTTCTCACTTCTCAATTCTTACTTAAAGCTCCCTTCCCTTGTACCCCTCGCAGGAGAAGAACTTGAGGCGGCGGACGAACTCGCCACCCCGGCGGATGTCGATGACGGCGACGGGATGCCATTGGCGGAAGGTTTCCTGGATCGTGAGCGGAGGGGAGAGCCGCTTGAGGTCGTCGCTGATATAGAGGGCGTTTTTGCCGATGAAGGGGGATTGCTCGACCGAAATGGTATCGCCGGTGCCGAGGGTGACTTCCTTTCGCTCCTCGACCTGCTCGTATCCCGGCCAGAACGAGAACTGGTTCTCGAAGGCGGCCGATTCCATGGTATGGATCTTGGGATAGCGGGGATTCGGCTGGATGGGCTCCACGGATTCGGGGAGGTAATAGGCGAGGGCTGCGGCGGTCTGGTAGCGGTTCGCGATGAGGAAGACGGGCTCCCCACCGAAATTTTCGCGGGTGCCGTTCACGATTTCGGCGACGGCGGCGGCGCTCGTTTTCCAGCCCCGCAGTCGGGCCGAGAAGTCGCCGGCGTTGGCCAGAATGCGGGAGGGTTGGCTCAGAAGGTCACCGGCTGTCGGCTTCGGCTGGGTCTCGTCGGTGCCGTAGCTCCAGGCGAGCCCGAGACGCCGGAGGGTGTCGGTGTTCATCGCCGTGAGGCTGAGGAGCATCGCGATGCCGAGCGCGGCGTAACGGAGGATGGATTTCGCCCGGTTCCGAAGATCGCATTGCTGGAAATGGAAGGCGAGAAGAACGCCCACCGAAATGAACCCGGGTGCGGTCCAGTTGAGTTCGCCCGCCTCGTTGAAGGAGAGGGCAAAGTAGAGAGCGATGATGGGGAGCGAGAAGGCGACGAGGAAGGCCTGGCTCTCGCTGCGGAAAAAGCGGAGAGTGGCCACGACGAGCGCCCAGAGCATTCCGGCGAAAATGAGGGGGCTGTAGACGCCAAGGTGACCCCCGAGGAACTGGAGGAACTGCCCGGGGTTCAGGCCCATGGACGACGCCTCGTCGAGGTTGCCGCGTTCCTTGAGGTGGGTCACGGTGATCCAGCCATGCTCGTGGTTCCAGAGGATGACCGGCAGCGTCCAGACAAGGAAACAGGCCAACATCACGTAGAGGCCTGGCTTGCGGAGCTGCCCGCGCCAGCGTCGGGAGACGATGAGGAGGAGGAGAATCGAGAGCAGCAGGAGGGCGTTCGTGTATTTGCAGAGGAAGCCGATGCCGACGAGCATGCCGGCGAGGGGCCAGTAGACATTGAAGGAGGCGGCCCGATGGAGCGCGCGCCAGAAGGCGAGCATGGCGGCGAGCCAGAAGAAGATCGAGAGAGGATCGATCGTCATGAGGAGGGATCCGGCATTGAAGATGGGGGTGACGTTGAGGATGAGGACGGACCAGGCGGCCGTGCGTTCATCGAAAAGGCTGCGCGCGAGCCGGAAGAGGACGAGGCTGCTGCCGAGGGCGAGGAGGGGGGCGAAAAAGCGGATCCCCAGTTCCCCGTGGCCGAAGATGGCCGTGCTCAGCCGCATCGCGGTGGCGATGCCGGGGCCTTTGCTGTAGTAGGACAGCGCCGGGCGTTCCGACCACATGTGGTAGTAGGCCTCGTCCTCCGAAAGCTCGTTGCAACCCGCGATGATCAGGCGCGCGATGGTAAGGACGAGGAGGCCGACGAGGAGCGCGGTGGGAGTTTTCGGCTTGAATTTCAATGGAAGAGTCGGAATGCGAAGTCAGGGAATTGCCGGTATCGGAAGCGTTCCCGCTATGCTAGACTCTGCGAAGCCATTGGCGGGCGCGGGAATGCCGACTGAATATTCCCGGAGCCTCGCTGTCAAAGGAATATGAAATTGCGCCTCTTCATGAGATCTCCAAATGTCCTTCCCTTTTTCCGGATCGGAACCGCTGTGGCCGGCCTTTTCCTCGCCTGCGGTCCGCCGGTATCGGCGGAGGACAAGGTAGCGGCCCCGGTTGTTACGATCACCACGGGTGAGGACGTGATGCGGATTGCCCGGAATAGCCTTTACAGCCAGGACGCACAAATGACGGGTCGGTTGCGACCGGGTGGCATTACTTTCAAGCAGGTGCCTTTCCAGATTTCGGTGTTCGAGCGCGAGATCAAATTCGGATTCTACAAGGACGATAAGACGAAGAACCCCATCGACAAGGTGGTGAGCCTGAATCTTCAGGACAATCGCTACGAATTGCGGGAGATCGTGAAAGGAAGGAACGAGGAGCTCCCGCTGGAACGCTACGGGGAGAGGATCCGTGACACGGATGTGACCTTCGAGGACATCGCGATGCGATTTCTCTATTGGCCGGATCCCGAAAGGCAGCCGGACGAGAAGGTCGGGGGTGTCGTCGGCAACGTCGATGCCTGGGTCGTGGATGCGGTGAATCCCATTGAATCGGGACCCTACCGCAAGGTAAGGGTCTGGGTCGATCAGGGAAGCGGCGCGGCCCTGAAGATCGAGGGCTACGACGCGAGGGGACGCCTGAAGAAACGTTTCCAGGTCAAGGGGGTTCAGCGGGACGGCGACGGCGGTTGGGTTCCGGATACCGTGCGGGTCGAGTCCTTTGATCCCGAGACGGGGAAGAATACGAGCGACACCGTGATGGAGTTCGACAAGCCGAAGTGAGGCGGAGGATGGAGGCTCCCGTCACGCCGGGGGCGCGTGGGTTGCCAGGGAACAGGCCGGGCCGGACAATTTCCGTAGCGATTACGCGTCCAAATACCGCTCCAGGGACTCCTTGAGCTGGCCGCGGGCGCGGAAGAGGAGGCTTTTCACGGCGGAGAGGGAAAGCCCGAGGATGACGCCGATTTCCTCATAGGGCATGTCCTCGTAGCGTCGGAGAACGACGGCGAGACGCTGTTTTTCGGGAAGCTCCTGAATGGCGGCGTCGACGGCCGCCTCAAGTTCGTTCTGGAGAACCGCGGAGTCCGGCTCGGCGTGGCGTTCGCTGACGAGGGTCTGGTGGAAGTTTTCCTCGCGATCCTCGGCGGAGACTTCCTTTTTCCGCGAGCGGCGGCGGCTTTCGTTGAAGACGAGGTTTCGGGTGATCGTGAAGAGCCAGGTCGTGAATTTCGCCTGCGGTTCGTAGCGTTTCGCCGATTTCCACACGCGCACGAAGACCTGCTGTGCGATGTCCTCGGCGTCGCTGGGATTGCCCAGCATTTTCGCTACGGTGCCGACGACGGCATGTTGGTGGCGGGAGACCAGCGCTTCGAACGCCCCGATGTCGCCCGCTTTGGTGGCCAACATCAGGCGCACGTCAATGACGTTGGGATCTTCCTCCGCTGCAGTGCCTTCCGCGTCGTGTCCGCCGGCTGCGCACGCGGGTGTGCGGGCGCTGGGGGCGTCGGGATCGTTGTCCATTGGTGTCGGAAAAAGGAAGGGCGGCAACCAAGCGGTTCTGGAGAGTTCTAGCTGCATTCTCGGGAATTGTAAACCCGGCGTCCGCGACGAAGTTGCGCGGTGGTTTCGCGAAGGCGGTCTTTCAGGGTGACCCTGCGTGGGATTGCATCCACCTTGCGTCTCGTCGGGCTCTGGCCGACGGGGGCTTCCAAAAGGAGGATCGTTGTCCTTTCGGTCGTGCCTACGACGCGCCTAAAGCGAACGTGCGCCGGAGACGTCCTCGGCGGGGCGCTCCCCTGGGAAGGAGCAGACACTGGTTTTGACGATGATCACTGTGACAGGCCTCATTCGAATGGCAGGCTTCCATCGGAAGAACGGGCGTGCGGGTATTGAACGGAAAGGTCGACGAGGGCTCTAAGATTCTGGTATGCCGGGCGTTTGTCTGGTATGTTTGCCGAATCCCGGCGGGTAACCGCCGTTTTTTTCTACCCTGAATCCACCAAGACCCGATCCCATGTCCGATACCGAACCCGACGATAACGATCTCAGTTTCAGCGAAGAAGAGCTGAAGAGCCTGGAAACAGCCAAGACGGCCACTCAGTCCATCCGCACGGAATTGGGCAAGGTGATCGTCGGCCAGGAAAAGGTGATCGAGCAGCTCCTGCTGGCCATTTTCGCGCGGGGGCATTGCCTCCTCGAGGGGGTTCCCGGTCTCGCGAAAACCCTGATGGTAAGTACGTTGGCGAAGTCGATGCAGCTCGATTTCAACCGTATCCAATTCACGCCGGACCTGATGCCGTCGGACATTACGGGCACGGAGGTGCTTCAGGAGGACAAGCTGAGTGGCTCGCGGGAGTTCCGTTTTCTCCAGGGGCCGATTTTCGCGAACATCGTCCTCGCCGACGAGATTAACCGGACGCCCCCGAAGACACAGGCGGCGATGCTGGAGGCCATGCAGGAGCGGCAGGTGACGATCGGTGGGACACGCCATCCCCTGCCGGATCCGTTCTTCGTGCTGGCCACGCAGAATCCGATCGAGCAGGAAGGGACCTACACGCTTCCCGAGGCGCAGCAGGACCGCTTCATGTTCAAGGTCTTCGTCCGCTATCCCTCCTATTCCGAGGAATACCGGGTGGCGGACCTGACGACAGCGGTGAAAACGCCGGAGGTCAGCGCGGTGCTTTCGTCAGCGGATATCAGGTCGGTGCAGGCCTTGGTGCGCCGGGTGCCGGTCCCACCGCATGTCATCCATTTCGCGCTCCGGCTTGTCCGCGGGACGCGGGTCGAAAGCGACGAGGCGCCCGCCTTCATCCGGGACCTGCTGAGCTGGGGCGCGGGTCCGCGTGCGGTGCAGTTCCTGCTGCTCGGAGCGAAGGCGCGGGCGGTTATCGAGGGGCGCACGTTCGCCTCCATTGACGACATCAAGGCGGTGGCACGTCCCGTGCTACGGCACCGGATCATCACAACCTTCACGGCGGAGTCGAGCGGCATCACGAGCGACAACGTGGTGGATCGGCTGCTTGAGCACATTCCCGACCGCCATGCGGAGGATGAAGTGGTGCCGGAATTGAAGTCGGCTTTTACCGCCGCTTAGCGCGGTGCGCTGTCGTTGGTCAATGGAGACCGGAACGACGGACACGAACCCTGCTTTCTCATTTTGAGTGCTACTGAAACACCGAACTACCTTGATCCGCATGTGTTGGAGCGGATCAAGCGGCTCGACGTGCGCGCGCGTCAGGTCGTGGAAGGCTATGTCACCGGCCAACATAGGAGTCCCTACAACGGTTTCGCGATCGAGTTCGCCGGGCACCGCGAGTATTGTCCTGGAGACGAACTGAAGCATATCGACTGGAAGGTATGGTCGAAGACGGACCGCCTCTATATTAAGGAGTACGAGGAGGAGACGAATCTTAAGGCGACAATGGTTGTCGATTGCAGCAAGTCGATGGCCTACGGAAAGCGGCCGACGTGGACGAAGTTCGATGCGGCGGCGACGGCGGCGGCTTCGCTGACGCACCTCCTCCAGCACCAGCAGGACGCCGTAGGGCTGGTGACGTTCAACACGAAGATCGCGCAGAATATTCCGGCCAGCTCCCGGGCGAACCGGCTCCGTCAGATCGTGCACGAATTGGACCAGACGAAGCCGGACGCGAAGACCGATGTGGCCGAGGTTTTCCTCGAACTGGCCCAACAGATCCCGCGCCGGGGGATGGTGGCCTTTTTCTCCGACCTGCTCGTCGATGTGGATACGCTGAAGGCGGCGCTGAGGCAATTCCATGTGAGGCGGCACGAAGTGATCGTCTTCCATGTGATGGACGATGACGAGATCAACTTTCCCTTCGAAGACAACACCCGGTTCATTGGGCTGGAATCGCCGGACGAGGTGCAGGCGGACCCAAGGGCGCTTCGGAAGACGTATCTCAGGATCGTGAACGACTACCTCGCCTCGGTGCGCAAGACCTGCGACACGATGGGCGTCGATTACGCGCTGATGAACACGAGCGAGCCGCTGGACGCCGCGCTGGCCCGCTACCTTGCCTTCCGGAAAATCCGCTCGCGCTCGAAGCGCAGCTAAGTCATGACGCAATTCCTCATTCATCCGGCACTCTTCATCGGCGGTCTGATCGCCGTGCTCTCGCCGATCATCATTCATCTGCTCAACAAGCGGCGCTTCAAGCGCGTCGATTGGGCGGCGATGGATTTCCTCCTGCTCGCGCAAAAACTGAACCGGAGGAAAGTGAAGCTGGAGGAAATGATCCTCCTCCTCCTTCGCTGCTTGGCCATGGTTCTGATCGGGCTGTTGCTCGCGCGGCCTTTCCTTTCCCATGAGTCGGGCGGGAAACTGTTTTCGGGTTCCCGGCACGAGCGGGTGATTGTGCTGGACGATTCCCTGAGCATGAAGGCGCAAGGATCAGGTTCCTCGCCGCTGGAGGCGGCGCGGAAGATGCTCGACGAATGGGTCTCCGGACTCGCCTCGCGCGGATCGGATGATTCGATCACCGTGATCCGTGCCTCCGAACCCTCGAAGCCACTTTTCAATGCGGTGCCACTCTCGGAGGCGTCGGTTTCCGAGATTCTCCGGGAATTTGCCGAGATGCGGGCGTCGGACGTCCCGGCGAGTCTCGCCGTCGCACTCGGCGAGGTGGAGAAAATGCTCGACGACAAGACGAAGGGTAGCGGTGTGAACCGGATCGTCTACGTGTTGACCGACATGCGTCGGAGGGACTGGGAAGGAGTCCCCCTCGCGGTCGGTTCCGAGCAGGGAGGCGAGAAGGATGCGGTGGCTACGATCAAGCGGATCGCTTCGAAGGCGGCCGGTTGCTACGTGATGGATCTCGGAGTCGAGGGGCAGGCGAACCTCGCCATCGAGGAGATCGTGCCGGGAGACAAGGCGCTCATCGCGGGTGTCGCGACCGAGTTCGAGGTCGTGGTGCGCAACCTTGGCAAGGAAGTCGCGAACGATGTCGGAATCCGTTTTTCCGCCGCCGACGCGCTCCCCCTGGAGTCATCGATCGACCGAATCGAGCCCGGAGAAACGGGCGTGGTTGCCTTTTCCTATACCTTCGCCGCTCCGGATACCGCGCCGGGAGCTGGAACGCCTGAGCCGGTGGTGCTGAAGGCGGAGATTGTAACCAGCGACGGCACGGCGGATCTATTGTCCGATGACAACGAGCGTTACTTCGCCGCCCGCGTCTCGCGCGGCTTGCGCGTGCTCGTCGTCGATGGGGATCCCTCGGGCGCCTTCGGCGGGAGCGAGTCGTATTTCCTTTCGAAAGCCCTCGCTCCCCGGGGCACGGTGCGGTCGGGGATCGAAGTCGCGGTCGTCGATGACACCGAGCTGGACGAGACGCGGCTGGATGACTTTCAGGTCGTCTTTCTGGCGAATCTTTACCGGGTGACAGAGGAGCGGCGAAGGAAACTTGAGGACTGGGTGTCGAAGGGCGGCGGCCTGATCGTCGGGCTCGGAGACCAGGTGGACGAGGACGTCTACAACGAGGAATTCTACGCCGAAGGCCGTGGGCTCCTGCCCGCGCGGTTGGATACGATAGGCGGCGACGAGACCGAGGAGACGTGGGTCTTTTTCGATCCGAGTAAGGCGAACCACCCGGTGCTGCGGATCTTCGAAGGCAACAGCAATCCGCTTCTCGAGGGGGTGAAGGTTTTCCGTTGGTGGCGGCTACTGCCCGACGAGGCGGCGGAAAAGGAAGGGCGCGCCGCGGTGATTGCGCGCTTCACGGACGAAGAGAAATCGCCGGCTTTCGTCGAGAGCCGCTTCGGGGAAGGCCATGTCATGCTGGTGGCGACCTCGCTTGACGTGGATTGGAACAACTGGCCGGAAGACGGCGCGAGCTACCTCATCGTGATGCAGGAACTGGCCCGCTACATGGCGCGAAGCAACGCGAGGGAAGGCGGGATATCGACCGGGCAGCCGCTGGCCTATGACATCGATCTCGCGGACTACCGGGCCGAGGCCTCGGTGGTCGAGCCGGCGGGGAGCAAAACGGCGGTTCAGGCGCAGCGGCCGGAGGGCGAGGTTGAGGGCGAGGTGGGAACGACGCGCTGGGAAATCGTCTTTGACGAGACCCGCGACCGGGGTTTCTACCGCTTGCAATTGACGCCCACCGATGGCGGCGACGAGCAAACCGTGCTTTTCGCGGCGAATATCGATTCCGGAGAGGGCCAGCTCGGGAGGGTCGATGTGGCTGGCATGGAGTCCGACCTCGCCGAGGGCGGCGTGCGCCTCGTAAGAGAGAAGGAATCGGTTTTCGATCTGGGCGCGGTGACCGGCAAGAGCGAATTCTGGAAACTTGTATTGTACCTCCTGGCCGCGATACTGTGTGTCGAGCTTGCCTTTGCCTGGTGGCTGGGCGCCCGGCGCGGACACGCCTAGAAAGAACGAAGCGATGCGATCCAAGAATCTCCAATCCGAATTAGCAGCATCCGTGCGCGGGATGCTTTCGCGGTGGCCGGTTCTCGTCGGGCAGGTCGCATTTCTTACAGGACTCTCCACTGCGGTTGCGCAGGATAAGGCCGAAGACGCCGACGATCCTTTCGGGGCCATTCCCGACGAAATGCGTTTGCAGATCGAAGCGGAACTCCTCAAGGCGAATGCGAGGGTGCGTGTCCAGGGAAGACAGATCCCCGGCAATTTGAGGCTCAACTTCAATGCCCAGGCCCTCCAGCTTGTCGATCCGGCCGGTGGTTCGGATGAAGAATCCACAAGCATCGAAGGGGCGTCGGTCAAGACCGATTCCGAAATGGAGAGCCTGCTCTCAAGGGCCGGTGACTTCGCAAAGGACGGACGGTATGATTTGTCCGCCCTGCTCTGGCAGGAGGTCGTCGATCGGAGCGGAGACATCGTTTTCACCAAAGACGAGTGGATCCGGAACACACTCCTCCACAAGTACCAGCGCTACCGGGGCATCACGAGCGAGATCGAGCGCACGCTGGCGGCGCTTCCCGCCGAGGGTCTCGAAGCCTACCGGGTCAAAGCCGATGGTGAGGCTCGCGGAATCCTCAGGGCAGGCGGCGAGTCGGGGCGCGAGGCGGCGCTGGGTGAGATCGTCCGGCGCTACTTCCTGAGCTCGATTGGTGATGATGCCGCCTTTGAGCTGGCGTGCCTGAAGCTGGACCGTTTCGAATTTCTTCCCGCCGCCCGCCTCTTGTCGAAGGTCCTGCGCGAGTATCCCGATTCGAGCATCGCCCGCGAGGAGATTCTCATTCGCCTGGCCGCCGCGAGTGGGCGCCTCGGCGACGTTTCGGGTGCGCGGGAGCTGCTAGGGGAGGCCGCCCGTCTGAAGAAGGTTTCCGCCGCCGTGCTCGCGCAGGTTGGGGATTATGTCGATGAGGCCGCCCGGGGTGACGGCGCGATGCTGGCTGGGGGGAGAGGGGACGGAACCGAATGGCGGATGACTGGTGGAAACGCCTCCCGCAGCGGAACCATGGCGGCGCTCCCCGAAACCTTCATGCGGGCGGGCGGGGCTCTCTCCATGGATTGGCAACAGGCTTTCAAGCTGAACCTGCCGGAGAATTGGCCGACGGAGCCGAACTTCGAACTCGACCCCTACGAGCTTTCAGCGATGGCTCCCTCGATCACCGGCATTCGTTTTGGCAACGCGATCGACGACTCCGAAGACGAGGGAGAAAAGGTGGAAGCGCCCACGATGGAGGAAAAGTGGCGGGGGGGCGACTGGATGCCGACGGGGCAGATGCTTCTCGCCGGTGACAGCGTTTTCTTCAAGACGCATTATCAGATTGTCTGTCTTGAAGCTGGCACGGGAGCGCCGAAGTGGCTCGGCTTCCGGAATATCTTTCCTTTGGACAGCGTGTCGAACATCGCCGGCATGTACCGGGGCAATCTCCCCGACACGGGGGCACCAACCACGATGGAGGAGGTTGAGTTGTTCGCGGACAACGTCCATCAGGGAATGTGTCTTGCCGGCGATATTCTCGTGACCCTGGAGGGTCAGCTCTCCGATTTCGCCGAGGAGGGCAAGAACGATGCGCAAAGGTTGAACAACGGGATGGGTCGCTTCCGCATGGGTTTCGACGGGCGCGCCAATCGCGCCAGAAGCAACCGCCTCGTCGCCTATCACGCGAAAAGCGGGAAACTGCGTTGGAGCCGTTACGAGGGGGACGGTCTCTTCGCTGATGGCGATGGCGTGACTTTCGCGGGCTCGCCAGTGCCGTATGGGTCCCTCCTTCTCGTGCCGGTGAACATCGACGGGGCAATCTGGTTGCAGGCCTTGTCCCTCACGACCGGGGAGACGCTATGGAAGTCGTTTCTCGCCACCGAACCAGGGAGTTCCTGCTCGCCTTACTCGCCCGTTACCGTGGCCGTAGAGGGCGGGGATGCCTACGTCGCCTCGGGTGCGGGGCTTGTCTTCTCCCTCGATGCCGTTTCCGGAGCCCTGAACTGGGCGACCCGGTACGCTCGATCGGCCCGCACTTCAGGGCTCGATGATCGAAACCGGGCCTGGATGGGGCGCATGCAGAATCCGGTGCACACCCTCGATGGCTGGCAGCAGGACTATGTGATCCCCCATGGAAGCGCGCTTGTTTTCGCGGGATCGGACTTCGACCAGTTGGCGGCCTTTGACCGGCGGAGCGGGGAATTGCTATGGGAAAGCCCGCGCGTTCCCTTTGAGGGCGGGGCCGCCAGCACGTATATACTGGGAACGAGCAATGGGAACGTCTACGTCGCCGGCCCCGAAGTGGTTCGTTGCTACCGCATTGAGGGAGGACGCTTCCTCTGGGAAACCAAGATCGAGCGCTCGTTTGCGCACGGGATGCTTACCGAGAATGCCCTTTATGTTCCCTTGGCAGACTCGATTGCGCGCCTTTCCCTCGAAACCGGAGAAATCACCCGGCAGTTTCCGGTGAAAGCGGAAGCATCGGAGCCGGTCGGAAATCTCTTCAGTGACGGAAAGCGGATTTTCTCCTTCGGATTGCGCCGGATTTACACCCTTGTCCCCGGGGCCGATGTTCCGGGCGACGTTCCCCCGGTGCCTGAGCCTCCGGCGGCTGCCCCGAATCCGCCGACTGGGAAAAGCGGGCCTGAATCCGCTGCCGAGCCCTCAACGAATATTCCCTCATGAGCGATCTCCTTCCCACAAGTGATTCCTTGAATGCGCGCGGCCGACGTTCCTTTCTCGGTGGCCTCGGCGCGGCGGCCTTTGGCTGCGGATTCGCCGGTCCGCTGCCTCGTCTCCCTGCCCAGGAGGAGGAAGGAGATGCTGCGGCGGATCAGGGCGAGAAGGTGCGTGAACTCACCCTTGAGGAACTCGTGACTCCGGAGACCCGCCGGGCCATCGACCGCGGCCTGCGCTGGCTTTCGACCCGACAGGAACGCAATGGCAGCACGCGGGGCGCCTTTGGAAGCTCAGGCTATTCCGGGAGCGTCGGCATTTGCGGCCTCGGGGGACTTGCGTTCATGGGAGGCGGCAGTACGCCCGGTTCCGGACCATACGGAAAGGAAGTGGATGCCTGCGCCGATTTCATTTCCAGAAGCACGGATGCGAAGGGCTATATTGCCCATGCCGGAAACGGAGTGGGCAACATGTATGGCCACGGATTCGCCACCTTGTGCCTCTCGCAGGTCTATGGCATGACGCGGAAAAAGGAAGTCGGGGAAGCGTTGCGGCGTGCCGTCGCTTGTATCCTTGCCGCCCAGAGCGATGAGGGTGGTTGGCGTTACCAGCCAGTGAAGTCGTCCGCCGACCTTTCCGTTACCGTGTGCCAGATTATGGCCTTGCGTGCCGCACGCGACGCCGGCGTGAACGTTCCCGACAAGGTCCGCGAAAAGTGCATCGAGTACGTGAAGAAGAGCCAGAATGTGGACGGAAGTTTCCGCTATACACTCCAGGGCGGACACTCGACGTTTGCCCTCACCGCCGCGGGACTCGTTTCTCTCTTCAGTGCCGGCATCTACGAGGGGAAGGTGATCGAATCGGGACTTCAGTTTCTCAAGCGCCGTCAAACCCAGGTGGAGCGGCATTATTACCATTACGGCCACTATTACGCCGTGCAGGCGATGTGGCATGCCGGAGGGAAGTGGTGGAACGACTGGTATCCAGCCATCCGTCAGGAACTCCTCGCTGCCCAATCCGACAGCGGAGCTTGGCCGGAACAATCGTATGGAAACGAATTCGCGACCGCCATGGCCTGCATCATCCTGCAAATGCCGTACGACATGCTCCCCATTTTCGCCCGTTGACCGCCGCGGCTCCTCCCTTTTCCATGGCGCTTCCACAAATGATCCTTGGCGACAACATGCTCCTGCAACTGCTCGGTTTTGACCGCAGCGCCGCCCCCGAGGACGCGGAGCTCGAGTTCGGGCTCATGAACCAACCCGAGTCCTGGGGCGTCTTCGTCTTCATCGGAATCGCGGCGTTACTCGTCTGGCTCACTTTCCGTCTTTACCGGCGGGAGATTGCCGGCTGCCCGCTCTGGGTGAAACATTCCCTCGCCGTCGTTCGCGTTCTCGTTCTTGGTGTCCTGCTCTTTCTTTTTCTCGATCCGGCGGTCACTTACACGAAATCGCGTTCCCTTCGGCCTGCCGTTTCAGTGCTCGTCGATACGTCGCAATCGATGGCCAATGCCGACCCCTACGAGGATGACGCCGCCGCGCGTGCCGCTGCCGCCGCGGTGGGCAAATCGGCCGCCGACCTCCGGGCGAAGCCTCCGACGCGCACGGAACTCGTCCAATCCGTGCTCTCCGCCGCCGACTGGAAACTTCTCCGCGATCTCGATGCGAAAGGGCGCCTTCGCGTACTTGATTTCTCCCACCGTGTCGTCGAGGCCGCCCGCGTGCCGACAACCGCCGACTCGGTGCCGGGTAGCGATTCCGGCGGCGCCCCCAATGACGGGGACAGTCAAACAGAGGACGTTTTCCAAGGTCTCGCCCCCGTGGTCGCCGATGGTTCGGGGACCGATCTCGCCCGAGCGCTTCGGGAGGCGATGAGCGACAAACTGACCTCCGCCGTGGTGGCCTTCACCGACGGCCAACACAACGGCAGCGAGTCGCTGGAGGAAACGGTCGACGAGGCGAAACGGCGGGGCATTCCACTTTTCTTCGTTGGCATCGGCGACCCGATGCGCCCGGTTAATCTGAATGTTTCCGAACTCTACGCCGACCCTCAGGTCTGGAAAGCGGATCCCTTTGAAGTGCAGGCGATCCTCCGCGCCCAGGGGATTGAAAATGAATCCGTAACCGTCGAACTCCTCGAGACCGGCCCTCCTGCTGGCGCGGATGGCGACGTGGTGGCAGAGCCTTCCGAGGAAAAGGTGCTGGCCACGCAGGAAGTCGTCGTTAACGCCGAGAACCCGCAGGCACGGCTCGTTTTCGCCCATACCTTCGAGGAGCCGGGCGAACATTGGCTGACAGTGCGGGCGAAGGGGCTCGACGACGAGCGGAACATCGAAGACAACGCCCCGTCCGCGCCCATCCGGATCAATGTTCTCGACAATCGCGCTCGCGTCCTACTCGTCGCCGGAGCCCCGAACTGGGAATACCGTGCGTTGACCCGGCTCTTCATGCGCGAGCCGACGATCGACGTGTCCTGCTGGCTCCAGTCGCTCGACGAGGGCCGGCAGCAACAGGGGAACACTGAAATCTCGGAACTTCCCGTGACACAGGAGAAGCTCTTCGAATACGACGTCGTGCTTCTCCTCGATCCCGATCCGGTCCAGTTCGACGAGGCGTGGATCGAGTTGCTCGGGCGATTCGTGCGCGAGCATTCCGGCGGCATGCTCTATATGCCCGGCCCCGCCTTCTCTGGGCAGTTCCTCGGCAGCGGCCGCACGGCGGGCATTCGCGACCTCCTGCCCGTCTCTCTCGGCGATGTCGGGGACGTGGAAGTAAGTTCGCTCCTCTCCTCGAACGACCGCGAGTGGCCGCTCCAGATCGTTGCGGCGAACGCCGACCAGCCGGCCATGCGTTTCTTTGCCGATACCGAGCAGACGATCGAGCGCTGGAAGACCCTTGCGGGAATCTACTGGAGTTTTCCCGCGCTCGATGCCAAACCCGGATCGCGTATTCTCATGGAGCACTCCGACCCGACCCTCCGGCGTCGCGAGGTCGCTCGTCCTCTCCTCGTCACCGGCCAACTCGGCTCCGGCCGCACGATTTACCTCGGGTTCGACGGCACCTGGCGATGGCGCACCGCGGGCGTGGATGCGGAATTCTTCAAGCGCTTCTGGGTGCAGACGACCCGTTACCTCATCGAAGGGCGAACCCTTGCCGGAAAACGCCGGGGCGTCATCGAGACCGAGCGCTCGCGCTACGAAGTCGGCGACCGCGTGCGCCTCACCGCGCGCCTCCGCGAGGTGAATTACGATCCCATCGTCGCCGAGTCCATCGAG
Source organism: Verrucomicrobiales bacterium (assembly GCA_024641425.1). GTDB lineage: Bacteria > Verrucomicrobiota > Verrucomicrobiia > Verrucomicrobiales > DEV007 > JAHEDC01. The sequence continues at coordinate 14,892 of JAHEDC010000022.1, forward strand.
GCCGAACTCCTCGAACCCGGTCGCGAGCCCGGCAAGCTGACCTTCCTTCCCGTGCCGAACGAGAAGGGCACCTACATCGCCACCCTGCCCGTCTCGCTTCCCGGCCAATACGTAGCCCGCATTGCGCTGCCCGGTGAAGGTGCCGAGACGGTCATGATCGACAAGAGTGTGCCCGTGACCCTTCCAGTCAAGGAGGCGCGCAGTACCTGGCTCGACAAGCCGGCGCTGCAGGAACTCGCTACCCTGACCGGCGGGAAGTATTTCGATATCGATCAGACCGCCGCGCTTGCGCTCGCCGTGCCGGATCGCATCCGTCACCTCGAGATGCGCTCGCCTCCGATCCCTGTTTGGGACACGAATCGTGTGCTCATTCTTCTCGTCACCCTTCTCACCCTCGAATGGGCGATGCGAAAACGTTACAAGCTTCTCTGACCTGAAATGTCGAACCCGGCCACCACGCTCAGCGCCCACGCAAACGGACTAAAAACGAAACTTCGTCAGCTCCGGAGCGCCCTCGTGCGCTGGATGCTCGCCGAGGGGCTTGCCCGGATCGTTCTTCTTGTCGCGGCGGCCTGCCTCCTTGATTTCCTGATTGATCGGAATCTCCGGATGGATTCCGCGCAGCGGCTCGTCATGCTCGTGCTCCTCGCGCTGGGATTCGCTTGGGCGTGTTGGCGCTTTCTCCTTCAGCCGCTCGCTGCCCGTGTGACTGATGACGCACTGTGCCTTGAGATCGAGAAACGGAGGCCAGGTGCCGGAGAGAAGCTCATCAGTGCCATCGAATTCACGCGCATGGACTGGTCCCGGCATGAGAACGTTTCGCTCGCGATGGTCGACCAGACGGTGCGGGAAGGTGAGGCTCTGGGTCGCGATTTCCCCGAGCACTCAATCCTTCGGGGCGACCGATTCCGTTTCAACAAGGTTGTTCTGCTCGTCGCGGGCTTCGGCCTTCTCGGGACGGTGGGCTATGGAATACTCCGCCCTTCCTCCTCGCTCGCGATCTGGTTCAACCGCAATGTCCTTCTCGGCCACGCGCAGTGGCCCCAGGACCATAACCTCGTCATTGTCGGGGCCGAAGGCGGGTCGCTCGCGATTCCCAAGGGCGATGACTGGCCGCTGACCACGCGCGTGCTCGACGGCTATGTTTCCCTTCCGAAATCCGTGAGGATGGAGTATCGGACCGAGCGTGGAGTGCGTGTCGAGACGATGGAGGACATCGATGAGGGGCGTGAGTTTCGCGTCTCCCTTCCGGCGGTGAGCGAATCCTTCGAATGCCGGGTCGTGACGGATAAGTTCACCTCCGAATGGGTGACCGCCATTCTCCTTCAGCGCCCGGAGATTGTGGAGGTGGAATTGACGGTGCGCCCGCCTTCCTATACGGGAAACGGTGCTGAGAAACTACCTCCCGGGAGCGGGCCTTATTCGTTGCTCGACGGATCCAGCCTCGAGATCGGCGGTCGGGCAAGCAAGCCGCTCGCCTCCGCCGTCCTTGTGGCCGGCGAAACCCGCCTTCCGCTTCCACTCACCGGGGAGAGTTCCTTCACCGGTCTCGTACCCTCCGGTCATGTCGTCTCGGGTACCTATTGGATCGAGGTCGAGGATACCGAGACGATCATCCTGCCAGGCAACTCAGAGCCCACGGGTCTGGGCGCTCGAGAGCCCGCCCGCTTCAAAGTGCGCGTCCGCCCCGACGCGAAGCCAAGCGTCACGGCGAGCCTTGAGGGCGTGAGCGGTCTGGTCGTCGCGAATGCCCGCGTCCCCTATCTCGCCCGTGCGGAGGACGACTATGCGGTGAAGAATATCCGCGTCGAATACGGCTGGAAGGACGACAGCGGCGAGGCGGAAGAGAAAACCGGTCAGCTGGAGCCTGCGGGAGAGCCGCTTGAGAGTGCGACCGACCGCATCGCCTATGCCAGCGCGCTTGAGCTTGAGCCGCTCAATATTGCCGTTAATTCCCGTCTCAGTCTCCGTATCACCGCCGAGGACAATGATACGGTGAATGGGCCGAAAAAGGGGGAGTCGAATCGGCTTCTCCTCCGGGTGGTCAGCGAAGGCGACCTCCGCGCGGACCTTCTGCGCCGGGAGAAGGAACAGCGTCAGCTTCTGGAAGAACTCCTGAAAAAACAGGACGAGTTGCTTACCGACTGCCAGGCTGCCCAAGCCGAGGTAAGGGGTGCGGAGACACTGGCTTCCGAAGGCCGGGATCTCCTCGTCCGGCTTCAAAAGCGCCAGAAGCAGCTCGGTGCGAACCTTTTCCCCCTCGTGGAGCGCATGACCGGCATGGTTGCCGAGATGGAGAACAACCGCCTCGAGGACGAGCAGGGCGTCATCCGCGAGCGCATCCTGAGCAATGTCGTGAAGCCATTGTCGGAGGCCTACGAGAATCTTTCGCCCCTCGCCGTCATCGCCCTCGACAATGCCCGCCGTGCCGTGGAAGGATGGGAGGCCCGAAACGCGCACCTCAATGAGACGGTTGCCTTGCAGCAACAGGTCATGGCCAGAATGCGCGAGGCCATGATCCACATGGTTAAAAACGAGGACTTCCAAATCGCAGTGAATCTTCTTTACGAAATCCAGAAATCGCAGCGCGAGCTGAAAAAAATGACCGAAGCCGAGAAAGAGGCCCGTATTAAGGAGATCTTGGAAAAGGAACCGGGAGGCCCGCCCGGCAATGTGGACAGCCCCGCACCCGAATCGCCATGAAAACGCGTACCCCAATCCGACACTCGAAGTACCCTGCCGCGCTCCTCTTGCTCGCTGCGGTTCTGCCTCTTCGCCTTCTCCCCGCGCAGGCTGTTCCAGTTCCGGAGATCGTCGCACCGGCGCCCTCCTCCGTTGCCGTGCCGGAAATCACCGCCGATTCAAGCCCCCTCGGCGTTCGCCAGCAGCGGGTGAAGCGCATGTTGCTCGAATTGGACCGCAAGTTCGCGGAGATCGCGGAGAAACTGAAGGCGGAGCAGCCCGAGCAGGCGGAGAAACTCGACCAGGCCTTCAAGGAGAGCAAGGACATGCTTCTCGAGCAACGGATGGACGAGATCACGCGCATGCTCGACGGCGCGAGACTGGAGACGGCGACGGAAGAACAGCAGGCGATGATCGACGACGTCAAGGAACTCATCAACATGCTGCTCGCGGATGACGAGGAAACCGATCCGTTCGAGGAGGACCTGAAGGAACTGCAGGCGTGGAAGGAGATGCTCGAACAGCTCATTGCGAAAGAGAAGGAATTGCAGAAGGACAGCGAGGTCAGCGACAATAAGGACGCCGCGATGAAGGACATCGACGAGCGGATTGCGGAACTGAAGGATCTCCTCGCCCGACAGGATGCGCTGAAGGCGGACGCGGAAAAGCAGGCCGGCGAACCTTCCGCCAACCAGGATGCGCTTGACGAACTCGCCGACAAACAAGCCGAGCTTCGCGGGGACACCACCGAAATGGCGGAGGATCTGGCGACGCAGGCCGACGAGACGGATCCCACGAAGGAGGCGACCGAGCCCGGGCTGCAACCGCTTCGTCAGGCAGCGGGGAGCCAGAAGGGAAGCGAGCAGCAACTCGGCGACGGGAAGCCGAAGGAAGCGGGGGAAGAAGCCGGAGAGGCCTCGAAGAAACTCGCCGAAGCCCTCGAGCAGCTTGAGAAGGAGCGCGAACGCATCGCGCAGATGGGGCCGGAGAAGAACAACGATCTGGCCAAGGAACAACAGGACGCCCAGAGCGAGACGGGCGAGTTGAATGATCGTATCGCCCAGTCCCGTCAGGCTTCCGAGGGCTCGCCGAATCTTCAGGGCGCGCAACAGAACCTGGGCAAGGCCCAGCAGTCGATGGGCGAGGCCTCGAAGGATTTGGCGGAACAAAAGCCGGGCGAGGCTTCACAGGACCAAGGTGAGGCGCGTAAGGAACTGGAGATGGCCCGCGACGAGATCCAGAAACGGATTGAGGAACTCGAAGATCAAAAGAAACAAGAGCAGTTGGCGAAACTCGAGGAAATCTTCCGCGAGATGCTGGAGCGCCAGAAAAAGGCGACGGCGGGAACCCTTGCCATCGATACCGAGCGCAAGGACGCCGCCGACGGGCAACTCAAGCGCGCCTTGAGGATCGCGTTGCGGAAGTGGGCGACAGAGGAGAAATCGCTCTCCGAGAAGTCGTCCGAAACGTACGAGCTTATCTACGAGGAGGACCAGAGCGTCGTCTTCCGAACCATCGTCGAGAACCTCACCGCCAGCTTCGAGAGTGTCGCCGAGATGATGGAAGAGCAGAAGTCCGACGCCTACGTCCAGTCGTCGCAGCAGGAAATCGAGAAGACCCTCGAGGAACTGATTGCCGCGCTTGAGAAGGCGCAGGACCAGCAGCAAGCCCAGAATGAACCAAAGGAGGGGCAGCAGGGCCAGCAGGGGAAGGAACCGCTTCTTCCTCCCTCGGCCGAACTTAAACTCCTCCGGCTCGCCCAACTTCGGGTGAATCGTCTTACGACGGACTTTGACCAGAACCGGGCCGGGAAGGAACTCGATGACGGCATGCGCAAGGAACTCCGCAAAATGGCCATGCGCCAGCTCAAGCTCGGCATCATGGCCGAGGAAATCGCTTCCCGCGGCTCGGTGGGAAGCCTGGAGGAAATCGATTGAATCTCACACACCCCAGAATGCCATGAAACGACGCCTCTGTTTTCAAAATCTCCTTCTCTTCATCGCGCTGCCGGTCGGGATGCACGCGCAGGACACGGACACTCCGCCCGTCGCGGACGCGAAGGCTATCGACATTTCGAACAAGGGCGCGCAGATCGTCGAATCCTTCAGAACGCATGCGCGCACGCTGCCCTCGTGGCACGACGACATCGCGCTTTTCCTCGACGCCCCCTCGACGCCGACCCAGAAGGTTTCCCTAGGCCTCCAGCGTCTGTATCCGGAACTCAAGGCCGCCCTCGACGGTCGAGACAGCGTGAGTCTGGCCGAGCTTTCGAAGAGCGAGGATCCCTGGCTCGCGGCCGAGGCGAGCTGGCACATTGCCCGCGCGCTGGTCACCGACGAACGCTACGAGGAGGCCCAGCCACTCCTTCATGAAATTGGGCAAAAGTGGGAAACCGAGTCGCCCCGCGCCGGGCAGGCGCTTTTCTACCAGGGCTTGTGTGAAAGCGAACTTCTTTTCCGCGACCAGGCCCAGGACACGCTCTACAAATTCGTCGATGGTTACCCGGAGGAATCGCCTCGCCTTCTTGAGAAAGCGCGGACAATGATCGACGATTTGGAAAGGCGGGAGCCCGGTTCGATTGGCGACGTGGCCGATCACATGGAGACCTCCGAGCGGAAACTCAATCTTGAAGACTCCGGCGAGCAAACCCAGGGGGTCCAGGAAAAGATCATCGCCATGCTCGACACCCTTATCGAGCAGGCCGAGGAACAGGAAAAACAACAGCAACAGCAGCAGGGCCAGGGGAGTGGTTCCGGCCAACAACAGAAGCAGGCCGGAGCGCCCGGCAACGCGGAAGGACAGAATCAGGGAGCCAATGGGAGTCCCCAGCAGGCACCCAAGGTTGTCCGGAGAGTGCGTGGCGCGACGAAGAGCGCGTGGGACGACCTTCGGGATAAAAAGCGCGAGGCCGAAGCCCTTTCCGCCATCAAATCGAAATACCCGCCGCGCTACCAGCGGCTGATTGAGCAGTATTTCCGTGATCTCCAAGAGACGGGCGAAGACAAGGTGCAATGAGAAATTTACCTGTTGGCAAAGGACCGCTGCTTGCGGTGGCTTTTTTCTTTCTCTTTCGGGTCGGCTACGCGGCCACCGACCGTGTTGTTACCCTCGAGGGCAGGGTCATAGAGGGTCCGCTCACCGCCCTCCACGCCGAGAGCGGCATAGCCATCGGGGACGCGCGGATCGACTTCGAGGGCGTTCGGAACATACTTCCCGCCCGACCGCCCCTTCCCTCGGTCCCGACCGAGGGGACTTTGGGCCAGGCCGAGATCATGCTCGTCTGTGGTTCGACGGTGGTCGCAACAGGCGTGCGCCTCTCCGGAGAAGAGTTCACTGCCGACGTGGCGAATATCGGGACACTCGTTTTCCCCATCGATGTTGTGCGCGCGGTCCGTTACGGAACCAAGGAAATTGGCTCCCGCTACGAGAAGGCGCTCCGCGAACTCGACGACACCCGGGATGCCGACACCTTTTTCTTCCGACAGAAGGGCGAGTTGCTCGAAGCCGACGGACTTGTCGAGCATATCAGTGGGAATGTCGTGCGCTACGAGGTGATGCGGGATAAGAGATCGGTCGTCGACCAGGCCCCGGTCGAGGACATTTACGGCTTTGTCCTCGCGTCTCCCCTTGAGATTGAAGCGGAGCGGCGTCCCTACCGCGTCTCTGTCGAAGGGGGCTCGCAACTCCATGCGGACTGGGTCGCGCTCGATGGCTCCGTGCTCCGGGTTCGCATCATCGGTGGTCAGGAGGTGACGGTTCCGTGGGAAAAGGTGCGCGGCCTTGTCGTGCATTCGAGTCGTCTCGAATTCCTCTCCGACCTCTCGCCGGTGCGAGAACGCGAGCAGGCGATCCTAGCTCCTCCCCGCACATGGCGGCGAGATCTCGGGGTGGTCGGCGGCCCGCTCGTCACCGGGGGGCAGGAGTTCGAGAAAGGACTGGGCGTCGCTGCGGGCACCAGTCTCGCCTTCGCCGCTGACGGTTACGCGCTTTTCGTCGCTTCGATCGGACTCGACGTCTCCGCTCGCGGAATGGGGGACTGCGAATTTGTCGTTCGCGTCGATGGGGGCGAGAAATTTCGCCGACGCGTGAGCGGCGACGCACCTGCTGAGGTCATCCGGATCGAACTCGACAACGCCACGACCCTTGAGCTTGCGGTTGAGCCTGGTCAGAATCTCGACCTCGCTGATCACGCCGATTGGGGTGACGCGTGTTTGGTGAAGGGAGAGTAAGTAGTGCTGGGACTGAAGGGGAATATGGGCTATCGATTCGCAGCCCGCGACGGCAACATTCCCTCTTGACCCTTTCACCTTGAAATCTCTCCTCAAACTTCTCCACCAGCGCCTGACTGAAGCCGTCCTCGGCTCGGAGGAGGCAGCCGAGCAGCTTCTAATCGGACTGCTTTCCGACGGGCATGTCCTTGTCGAGGGCGCTCCGGGCATCGGAAAGACCTCGTTGGCCGAGACGTTGGCACTCGCGGTGGATGGCAGATTCCGCCGGGTGCAGTTTACGCCGGACCTTTTGCCTTCGGATATTCTCGGCTACTCCATGTTCCACCAGGGCACGGGAGAGTTCCGTTTTATCGAGGGGCCGGTCTTTGCCAATATTGTTCTCGCTGACGAGATCAACCGCACGAGTCCCCGCGTCCAAAGCGCCTTGTTGGAATGCATGAACGAGCGACAGGTCTCGCTCGATGGCGTCACGCGCAAGCTTGATCCGCCTTTCATGGTCGTGGCCACGCAGAACAATCTCTACGCCTCCGGCACCTATCCCTTGCCCGAGCCCCAGCTGGATCGTTTCCTTCTCTCCGTCATGATGGCCCTCCCCGACGAGGAGACGCAGCGGCGTATCCTCCGCCTGCACGCCGACCGGATAAACGGAACACAGCCGCTCGCTCCGATCGTCACTGCCCGTCAGATCGTCTCGATGCAGGACGAGGTTTCCGTGATGCCGGTGAGCGACAGCATCTGTGCCTACATCACCGATCTCTGCGAAAGTACCCGGAGACAGAAGGGGATGTGGCAGGGAATCTCGGCCCGGGCCTCCATCGCTGTCATGCGGGCCTCCCAGGCTGCCGCCTACGTGGCCGGCCATGCGGCGGTGCACCCCGACGACGTGAAGTATGTTTTCCCCGCTGTCATGCGCCATCGGATCGCGGGAAGCGATATGCGGAACACCACACCGGCCAGCGCCCAGAGCATGCTCGACGAAGTCCTTCGCTCCACACCCGCTCCCTGAGACGATGCGCCTCGAACGGCCAACGCCGAAGGACGCGCCTCTCGCCGACGGCCACCCCCGCGCCACGGGCCGTGCCTACTGGGCGCTCGGGCTCTGCCTCGCATCCACGGTCGGAGGAATCTGTTTCTCGGAACCCTTCCTCGTGCAGGTCGCGCTCCTCGGATTCCTTGTTCTCGGCGTCGCCCGCTACCTCGCCGGGAAGAACCTGCGCGGTCTCCGCCCCGAGCGCCGGATGCCCGCACACGTCTACGCCCGCCAGGATTTCCCGCTCGAACTCTCGCTCCTGAAGCAAGGCAATGGACGCGCGTCGTTCAACGTCGAGTTCGAGGATGCGTTGCTACCGAAAACGGAAGCCGGAATGTATTGCCCGCTCGTCAGCGGACCCTTGTCGGAACGGGCCAGTTTCTTCACCCGAATCATCCGGCGCGGAACGAAACAGGCCATGCGCTACACCATGCGTTCCTATTATCCCCTCGGTCTCTTCCAAACGACCCTCGGCGGTGTCTGGCCTGAACGGGTCGTTGTTTTTCCCAAGCCCGTCATCCCCGATGCCCTCCGCCATTTCCTCGAAAACGACCGTTCTGATGAGGGCAACGAATCGCACTACAAGCCTGACCGCGATGGAGACTTCCGAGCCGTCCGGGAGTTCCAGCCAGGAGATCCCCTGAAACTCATCCACTGGCCGACGGCCGCCCGAACCGGGAAGATCATGACACGCGAGTTCGACCGTCCCGTTCCGCGCCGCTATTCCGTTCTTTACCACGCCTTCACTCCGCCGAACCAACTCATCTGGCCGGAGGCGTTCGAGCACTCGATGGAATTGCTGGCCGGATTGCTCGTCTACTGCAAGTCCCAGCACATCCCGCTTTCTCTCCGCGGTGCCTTCAACGGTTGGGAACCGATCGAACTCTACGGTCTGCGGGATCTTACGGAGCCGCTGACCCTTCTTGCCAACGCGCGTTACCACGCGGAAAAGAATCTGGACGCGCTCCTTTCCGCCCTCGCCGATATTCCGGATGGCCAGTCCGTTTTCATCGTCAGTTCCACTCCCGTCAATCTGTGGGAGCCGCTCCTTCCTGGGGCGGGGAAACGTCTCGTTTGCCTCGACAATTCCGGTATGCGCGTGAAACCTGTCCTCCCGCGCCTCCGCCTTGATGACCTGCGGACAAAACCGGAGGGCCGTGCGGTCGCGCCGTGAGTCGTATGGCCTATCCGCTTCTCTTCGGAACCAGTGCTTTCCTCGCTGTCGCCGCTTCGGGGAGAATGCGCCTCGTCTTCATTGTCCTTTCCGGGGCTCTGGCCGTGGCCTGGATCGCCTCCCTGGCGCATCGCGCCAGCCGTCATCCCGAAGGCCGCGCTCCCTTCCAGTCGCTGGGGTTCCTTTCCTCGATGCTCCTCGCATGGATCTCCCTCGGCGGTTTCGGTCTCGTGCTTCCCGCCATCGCCCGGTTGATTCTCGGAAGCGTCGTCTTGTTCCTCGCCGTTAGCCTGCTCGGGCCGGGGCCTCGTTCCGCCGGTCTCCGCGCGCCGCTCGCCCACGGTGACGCCGCACGTCTTCGCCGACGTCGCGCCCTGACGTTCGCCGCGACTGCGGGTGCGTTGCTCGGCGGCACTTTCCTGCTGCTTGCGGATCCGCTGCCGAGAGCATCCCGAGCCGTCCTTGCCGCAGGGGCGGGACTTCGCGAGATCGCCGCACCCCTCGTTGACGCCGTGACCCGGCTTTTCCACGAAAGGGAACCCGACGAGGGGGGCGGCGGAGCGATGACCAGCAGCGGGGCCGAACGCAATTTTGGCGAGACCCGCTCGCTCCCGCTCCGTGCGGACATCCAACAGGGCGACGAACTCGAACTTTTCCTGCGCATCCCCGATCCGGACGACTTCGCTCGCGCCGTCGCCGGAAGTCCTTATGTCCGTTCAACCGTGATGAACCATTTTACCGGTGACGGCTGGCAGCTTGCCGAAGGCGAGGAGCATTTCGTCTCCGATGCCGACGATGGGAAGTCCGACGGTATGATCAATCTTCGGCCGCGGGTCACTGCCGGCATCCGGCACGATGTTTACGTGAAGGACTCCGCCGCAAGCGCGCTCCCTGCCCTGCAGGGACTTGTTTCCGTGGGCTTCGATAACCTTCTCGTGCGCGCGGACGGATGGTACGTAGCGGGGGTGCAAGGCGACGTTCACTACTCTGCCGTGTCCGCCCCAATCAATCTGGAAAGCATACCCGCCGATGCGGTCTCCCAGGGCGGACGGGCACCGGAGGCCTACCTCGAAGTTCCGGCGGATCTCCGGCCACGCCTGCGCGAGATCCTCTTGGCCACGGCGCCGAGGGATCGAAACCTGCGTGCGCGCCTCGACGCGCTGAGCGCCTATTGCGCGGATCACTTCGCCTACAGTCTGAAGGTGGCGAATCCCGACGGTTTGCCGCCGATCGAGAACTTTCTCTTTCATGAAAAACGTGGTTACTGCGACCTTTTCGCTACTTCCGGCGTTCTTCTCTGCCGGGAGATGGGGATCCCGGCCCGCATCGCCTTCGGTCACGCGGGAGGCGATTCGTTTCCCTCCGAGGGGGTCCTTTCATTTTCTTCCCGGCACGGGCATTCCTGGACGGAGATCTATCTTGAGGACTACGGATGGGTCATCTACGATCTGACTCCAAAAAGTGCCGGTCGTGCCGCCGCGAGGCGAGGTGAATCCTCGCGATTGCCCACAGGCGAAGCCTTCGCTGACGCCCGCGTCAGTGACGAACTCGAAGAATCGATCACTCCGTCCATGTCCTGGCTCGAGCGCATACCGGCCAGGGCCGTGTACGCGGTGCTTGGGCTCCTCCTTCTCGCCTGGCTGCTGGCTGGGGTTCTCGGTCGCGTTTTCGGAAAGGAAGACAAGGACGAAAGGCGCCGCCGTCGCTCCCGCCGCGACCGCGATTCCCGCTATCAGGGCAGCGGCTTTGCCTATCCCGACTACTTTCTCGACTTCCGCAAACTCTGTCGCGCCCTCGGCATTCGCGACGACGAAGGCCACACCCTCCGCGACCTCCTCCGCACCCTGCGCGGGAACGGACTCGATGCCGCGCGTTTCGAGGAAATGTCCACCTACCACTATGCGACACGCTATGAGGAAGCCGAACGGGACACCCACCGCGAGAAACAATTCCGCCGCGAGATCCGGCAGTTCTGGAAGGAAAGCGCCCCGTCGTAGTGGAGCCATCCTGGCCCTACTCCGGGAAGAGGCCGCAAGCCCCGCCTTGTCCAGGGCATGCGAGGAGATGGCGAACAAGCCCGCCTGTGCGTAAAAATAATCCTGCTGCGGTTGCATGACGGCGCTCTCCAGCCCTCCGGCTTCCCGTAGTCCCGGACTCCCGCCATGCTCCCGGAGGGAAACGGCATGGAGGTGCACTACCTCTTCGAGGGTAAGAAACCCTGGCTCCTCCATCGTGGTTACTGTGCGAGCCTGGCCATGGTGTCGCGATGCTCATCGAACACGCGCCGCACCAAGGCGTCAAAACCGGGACGTAATTCTGGGGATTTGCTCTGAACAAGCGAGTTCCGCCGCTTCTGGATCGCCGCTTCAATTTTCAAAATGGCTTCCGGAGGCAGTCGGTCGATTTCTTGCAGGATTTCGGTGACACTCATGACAAGATCCTAAGTGTCCTATTCTGATAATTCAACGATGAGTTAAAGTGTTGACTGTAAATGTATTGTTTTGATTCGCGGTCTCGGTTTCCGCCCACTTTCCTAAAAGCCTTGAATTGTTCTCATTCCTGAAATAGAAAAGGGCTCCCGCTACCCAATGAACCACCTCAACGCCGAAGTCGTGGGACGATTCGATCCTCCCGGCGACTGCAACAAGCTCCTCTACGCGCCGTCCACGAAGCCGCTGACCTTCCGCCGCACGCGGCGCTATCGGCTGGAATACGAGGGCACGGAAGCCGCCGCCAGGGCTTGGGTCGAGCGCGTGCTGCTCGACGCGGTGAGCGAGGAACTCCATCTCGGCGACGGGCCCGCCATTCCTGGTTCACGGTTTCTCATCGACTACGGGATGAAGCCGGGCGCGCTCGATCTGGAGAAGCAGGCGATCATGGGGTTCGCGAAGGGGAGCCGCACGAAGGAGACTTTCGAGATCAAGGCGCTGACCCTCTGGCAACGCGTTTACATTTTCGGCGAGGGCGCGGAGCCGGAGCCGTTCGTCCGCGACATCGTCAATCCCGCCATTCACACCTGGACCGTTACCCGAGCCGATGCCCATGCCCGAGACTGCGCTTGAGCCCCCTCCGATCACCCATCGCACGATCGCCCTCCGCGATCTCGACAATGACGCGCTGATCCAGCTCAGCGCGGACATGAAGCTCTCGCTGTCGCTCGACGACATGCAGGAGATCAAGAACTTCTACGCGGCCGATCTCCGCCGGGAGCCCACCGATGTCGAGCTGGAAGTCATCGCCCAGACCTGGAGCGAGCATTGCAAGCACCGGATCTTCGGCGCGCGCATCGAGCACACCGGGCCGAGCGGCGAGACCGAGGTCATCCACAGTCTTTTCAAGACCTTCATCAAGGACGTGACGGACGAGATCCGGACGCGGAAGCCGGACT
>JAHEDC010000352.1 GCA_024641425.1 Verrucomicrobiales bacterium
GTGCCCGATCTTCTCGACGGCCTCGTTTTCAAACAGGGGCCCGAATTCACGCAAAATCGCCACGCCCTCGTCGCGTCGATCCGGCAGCGGAACGTAGTAGCCCTGACCCTTCTTCCACGAAAGCGCAAGCCCGATGACCTGCGCCCGCGTCACGTCGAGATCCGAGGTCTCGGTGTCGAAACAGAACGCCTTCAGCGCGGACATCTCGGCAATCAGCTTCGCGCGTTCCGCCTTCGTCTTCACGATCCGGTAGTCGTGCGGCACATCCGCGATGGTGCGCAATTTCGCGCCGCCGTCGTCGGCGACAGCGAGCTCTCCGCCCCGCCCCGCCTTGAAATCCTCGCCGAAGAGCCGCTTCCCGAGCGCGTTGAATTCGAACTCGACAAGCAGGGCCTTCAACGCGTCCTCGTGCGGATGCCCGAGTTCCAGCTTTCCCCAGTCGAGCGGCACCGGCGCGTCGAGAAGGATCGTCGCCAGCTTCTTCGAAAGCAGGCCCTGCTCCGCGAATTGCTCGACGTTCTCCTTCTGCTTTCCCTTCAGCGCGGCGGCGTTGGCGACCAGGTTCTCGATGCTCCCGAACTCGGCGATGAGCTTCTTCGCCGTCTTTTCGCCGATCCCGGGGATGCCCGGAATATTGTCGCTGGCATCGCCCCAGAGGCCGAGAATGTCGATGACCTGCTCCGGCCGCTCGATTTCCCAGTTCGCAAGTATATCCGGCACGCGCAGGATCTCGGCATCGCCGCCGCCCCGGCCCGGCTTGAAGATCGCGATCCGTTCCTCGACGAGTTGCGCGAAGTCCTTGTCCGGCGTCACCATGAAGACCTCGCAGTCCGTCTCCTCCGCCACCGCGCGTTTGGCCAGCGTGCCGATGATGTCGTCCGCCTCGTAGCCGTCCAGTTCGAGCACCGGGATGTCGAAGGCCTCGATGAAGCGCTTCACGTTCGGGATCGCCACGCTCAATTCCTCGGGCATGGCCTCGCGCTGCGCCTTGTAGGCTGGAAACGCAACGTGCCGTTGCGTCGGGGCCTGGGTATCGAAGACGACGGCCAGGTGCGTCGGCTCCTGGCTTTGCCGGAGTTCGATCAGGGTATTGAGGAAGCCGAAAAGGGCCGAGACGTTGACGCCGGTCGAGGTCTTGATCGGATTGCGCATGAAGGCGAAGTGCGCGCGATAGACCAGCGCCATGCCGTCGAGAAGGTAGAGCTTTTTTGCCATGTCCCACCACTAACCCGCACCTCGACCCGGACACAAGTTCCTTGATTTCCGGACTTTGGCACGCATCTTGGCCGAATTATGAAATGGTTCGTCATCCTTCTCATTTGCGCTGCTCTCGGATTCGCGGGGTACCACTATCGCGATCAGATCAAGGACGCCCTCGGAAAGTCCAAGCCGGGAAGTTCCGCGTCCGGTTCCGCCAGCACCCCGACCGGGAAGAAGCCCGAGGATGTCGGCCCCCGCCCCGAGCCCCCCAAACCGGAAATCAAGAAGCCGGAGATCGATCCCGACATCGCGGAGAAATTCCCGCTTCCCAAATTCAAGACCCTCGAGGAACTCGTCGGCAACTGGCAGAATATTCCCGCCTCCGCCTTTCCCCGAGCGGTCACGGTGAACAAGGCGGTGGACATCCTCATCGCGGGCGGTGCCGGCAAGACAAGCCTGCCTGCGGGAAGCAGGGCGAACGCCATCGGCATTTCCGGCGACCAGCTCACCGTCATCAAGCATATCCAGGCTCCCGACGGAACGCTCGTCGTCGCGCCCACCGCCCCGAAGGGCGCGATCGGCATCGACGACACCGACTTCAAACAGGTTCTCGGCGACATCTACAACGCGTGGAAGAAACGGAAGACGAACCAAGTGCTCGCCGAGCGCAAGAACGCGATGCGCGAGCGCGAGGACGGGGCACTCGCCTCGAACAACCCGACCAGCACCTCCCCCACCCCGAGCGGCACCGTCACCCGCGTGCCCGAGCCGAAGAGCGTCGATCCCCGCGTCGGACCCAAGCCCGAGCAGGAATCGAACGGCAAGGTCGCCGTCATGCTCGCGAGCATCGATAGTGGCGACGTCAATGAGATCAAAATCAACGAAATCGACCGCTGGGGCCCGGTGCGCTACGAGATGGTCGATGGCGAGCCTTACTGGACAGGCACCGTCGGCTACCAGACCGACACCCTTTTCGGTGCCATCGACACCGAAGCCATGGCCCTCATCCGCAAGGGCAAGGTCGTCAACTGGGTCTACACCGGCTCCGGCGAGGACGTCCCGTAGCACGGATTTCTGGGTTTCGCTCCTCAGGTCGCGAGGAAGCGTCATCAGTCCCGGTTCGCTTCCCAAAGCCCAATACAGCTTCTACCGTTTCCCCGTAGGAATCGGCCGCCACTGGCGCTCGACCGTGAAGGTCCGCGCTCCGATGCACCAGACGACCACCTTCTTGGTGTCGTAGAAGCCGGGACTCTGCACCGCGGTGCGGGCCAATTGTCCCCGGGCCGCGTCAACGCCGCTTCCCTTGTTGGCCTGGCGATAGATGGGAAAGCCGAGCAGTGCCTGGAGGTGGTCGGTCATCCCGGCACCGGAGAGTAACATGTCCCCGCCCTCCGAGAATATCAGGGTGTGGCTGTCTCCGACCACGATGACCGGGCTGTTCTTGTCGGTCGGCTCCACCTTCTCGACCCCGCCTTTGTCATCGGATTTCCCCGCGTAGCGCACGGACAGGCTCTCCTTCGGCGGAGCATACCCGGCCGCCAGATCCCCGGTCACCTCCGCCTTCTCCGGGTCGGTCACAGCGAACTCTCCCGCCTTCGCCGCCGCCACCCACGCCTCGTCCTTCAGGAGTTCGAAAACCGATTTCGCGATCAGCTCGCAGGTGTAGGGCGAGGGATGCGAGTCCTGTTCGCAGTACAGTTTCTCACCCGGATTCTTCGTCCGTTCCGCCTTCAGCACGGGCTCGAGATCAATGACCTCGACTCCCGCCGCCTTCAGGGGCGCATAAAATTCCGCGACGGCAAAAGTGGCGTCCTCCGCCGGCAAGTCACCGTCCATCTTCACCTTCGACGTCAGCTTGTCGGGATAAATGACCGCCTTCGGAGGCACGGGCACGAGAATGAGTTTCACCCCGGCCTCGGCGAGCGCCTTGTGGTAGGCCTCGATGACCGGACGGGGATCGGCTTTCGCGGCGGCGACTTCCGCCCACGGCTGTTTCCAGAATTCCCCTTTGCCGACATGCTGGAGTTCGGCCTGGAGGAAAAACCAGCCCTCGGCTTCCCCTTTCAGCCCGATGGCTCCGGTGGCCGGTGATTTCTCGCCGGCGGCCTTGGCCTCGGCGGCGAACGAAGCGGCATCCTGGGCTTGGCCGCGGACGAGCGGAAAAAGGAGTAAGGGGGCGATGACGGAAAGTTTGACAAGGGTCTTCATAAGTCTGGAAATTCCGTTAGGGCTCGGGAGTTGTCACGTCGAAATAAACGGGCGTCTCGAAATCCGCGCCCTCGTAATCGGTGAGTTCGCTTTCGATCTGCGGATGATCGCTCGCGGGCTCGATGGTCAGTTCATACGACCGTCCAATCTCGCGCGGCATCGAGGTCAGGAAGGTGTCATCCATGTAATACCAGTGGCTCACGAGTGCTTTCTCACTCGCGTAGGCGCCCTCCGTAACCTCTTCCACCTCGTACGTGTAAACCGAAAGCGCCCGATTGTAGGCTCCGATCTCCGTTTTCGTCTTGAGCGGGGTCACTTCGACGAGTTTGCCCTTCAGAACGACCCGCACCGTCGGCTTCCGTTCGGAAACCCTCGCCGTCCACGTGGCCGCATTCCGCTCGATCTCCTCCGCTGGCAGGGCCCGGTTGTAAATGCCGATGCCCTGCACCGTCCCTTCCCAGATGCCATCCCCGAACACGAGCCCGGCGCCGGATTCGGGCGGCGTCACCGTGGCCGCTTCCGTGACCCGAACGCCGTCACGGAACAGGATTCCCGTTTCGCCGTGGCCCTGCACCGACAGATGGGTCGGCACCCCGGGCTGGATCACCCCGGCATCCCAGACCGCATCCCCGGTCTTCCCATAGATCCGCTTCCCCGCCACAAAAACGACACGGGTGCCGTCCGTGAAAACCACACCGTCCGCATCCGTCGCCGCCGTCAGCAGAAACTCCACCGTCGCTTCGGCTCCAAGATCCCCTAACGCCGCGACGGAGGCCCCGTCCGGCACCGCCGTTCCTCCCCCGAGAACCGCATCATAGAAGCGTCCAAAGCGCGCCCGTCCATGCAACTCCACCCGACAAGGCCGGTCGCCGACCCTCTTCTCGTTCGCGATATTGTCCCACGCGAAGACCAATTTGTCCTCGTTCGCGGGCCACGTTCCGGCCTCGACTTCCTTCACCCTCGCCTTTACGACCTCGGGTTCTCCCTCCGGTGCCTTTCCGATCTGCTTCCGGTCGAGTGATTCCTTCTCTCCGCCCTCAATCCACACGTCCGGAAAAAGCTCGGCGAGCTTGTTCTTCGTGAACGTCACCCATGCCACCACCTTCGTCGCGCCGGGGTCGAATTTCCCGATGTAGGCCTCGACCTTATCCCCCGAAGTGTTCCGCGTGCCCGGAGGATAGGGGCCGGTGAGGGCGAAAAAGCGCGGATGATTGCTCCACCGGGGATGGTACATTTCCTTGTTCTTGAAACCCGGCAGATCGGACACCGGAATCAGCCACTTCTCGTTCTGATCCGGATGAATCATGATGAGGTTCTTGTGCGCGCCGTCGAAGACCCAGGACAAGTAGCTGTTGTCGGGACACATCGACGTCCAGCACCCACGATCCGTCGCCGTCCACTCCTTCGCTTCCACATCCAGCATCCCGCCGTAGGGCCACGGAAACTGGGTGGCGATGCGTTTCCCGTCCCGCGAAGCCTGGAGGTTGTTCACCGAGACTTCCCCTTTCTCGAAAACGACTTCACTCTTCGCGGGATCGTCGAGCTGAAATCGCACCACACGCCGCCCCACGATGGAGACCTGCTTGTTACTCACGATCTCATCGATGCCGTAGACCCAGGTAATGCCAGTGCCAGGGTCGACCCAGATGTCATCGGCGTAAACGTCGGCCAATTCCTTTTTCCCCGAACCATCCCAGTTCACGACGTAACAAGTCGGAGCATAGGCTTTCTTCCCCTTCACCTTCTTCATTCCCTTGTCCGTGTAGACGACGCGTTCGCCGTCCGGCGTCAGCAGCGGGCGCGAGTAATTCCCGACCTTCCCGAGGATCACCCGTTCGCCGACCCCGTCCCGGGTGCCAAGCCCCATCAGCTGGTGATTGCTCCCGTTCCCATGCGCGTCCGTCTTGTCCGGATCCTGCTGCTGGGCCCACACGATGCGGGTATGACCGCCGGTGAGGGCCTCGATCTCCTTCGATCGGGCGTCCTGGGGCGCCTCGAACTCCGGCAGGGCACGCTTGAGGTCGGCGGCCTGCCCGTCGGAGCGGGATTCCTCGCGGTCGCAGGCTCCGAAGCCGAGCGAGGCAAGGATGAGGGCGAGCGAAAGGAGGCGGGATACGGATTTCTTCATGATGCTGCGGTGCCTTCGAGCTCGAGGAAGCGACGGTGCCAGTCCTCGTTCACACCATCGGACAGTTTCTTGTAGGTGAGCGGCTCGACATGGAAGTCCGCGGGAACCTCCACTCCCAGAAAATCGACGATCTCACGGGTTGTCGCCTCGTAACGGTCGACGAAAGCTTCGTAATGGACTTCGAACGGAGTGATCTCGTTTTGTTCGAAAAAAGTGCTCCAGGCCGCGTCCTGCTTCCGGAAACGCTCGACGATCCTGCGGATCTCCTCATGATCGTAGCGGGGCTCGGAAGCCGCCTCGACTTCACCTTCCTGGAGCGAGTTGTAGACGTTGGTCTGCTTCGCCTTCCAGAGCGAGATCGCCTGCCGGAGGGTATCGTCGCGGCGCATCCAGAGGCAGCGCACGTCCGGAAAAACCTCCCGCAGCAGGGCCGCCTCGTCTTTTCCGGTTGCGTCGAAACCGGGCGAGCTTTCCAACTGCTCGCGGAAGAGCGCGAGGTGCGGCCACATGATCTTGCCGCCAAAGACGCCATTCGGAGTCGCGCGCTTCGCCCTGAGCGCCCGCAGGTAGCCGAGGTAGTCGGCATCGGGATCGATACCCAGTCTGTGCTCGGCCGCAATGATCTCAGCGCGCGTCGGGGAGAAGAATTCCTGCGGATAGCCGGAGAGGCCGGTATGCCAGAGCGCCTGGCACAGGAGGTTACTGCCGCTCCGATGCGTCGCGCAGACGAGATAGTTGATTCCGGGGGTCGATTCCATGTTTCCTTTCGAGTATTACGAGGCCCGCGGGCCGTTTCTCACCCTTCCCCGGTATAGCGTTCGCGCAAGTGCGCGATGTGGTGCGCCGGATTCAGGGACTCGCCGGTCGCCCGCTCGATCAGTTCTCCCGGCAGCCAGCGCCGGCCGGGGAGGTGGATCTTTTCCCGCAGCCAGCCGAGGAGCGTCCCGTAATTTCCGGCGCGCAACTCGCCGTCGATCTCCGGCTTCTGCCGCCGGGCGTGGTGGAAAAGTTGGGCCGCGTTCAGGTTGCCGAGGCTGTAGGTCGGGAAATAGCCCATCGAGCCCATGCTCCAGTGGATGTCCTGGAGGCAGCCGTTCGCGTCCTTGTCGACTTTCAGGCTGAACATCTCCTCGAAGGCGGCGTTCCAGGCCGCCGGCACGTCGGCGACTTCAAGCTCGCCCGCCATCAGCCGGCTCTCGATGTCGAAGCGCAGCATGATGTGCGCATCGTAGGTCACCTCGTCGGCCTCGACGCGGATGAACGAACGCTCGGAGCGCGAGACCGCGCGGGCCAAATCGGCGGGCGTCAGTTTCCGCAGCGCCGGAAAATGCTCGGCCGCGCGCGGGAACCAATGCTCCCAGAACGCCGGACTTCTGCCGACGTGGTTTTCCCAGAGGCGGCTCTGGCTTTCGTGGATCCCAAG
>JAHEDC010000353.1 GCA_024641425.1 Verrucomicrobiales bacterium
TCCACGACAAAGACGGCCTCGCCCTCGGCGGGGACTTCCGGATCGACGACGGAGCGCCCGTCAATTCGACCCGACCGGACGTGGCGATGGCGCCCACCGGAGAATTCGTCGTCGTCTGGCGGAACCAGCTCAACGACCGCATCTTCGGTCGCCGATTCCGGGCGGACGGCCAGCCCGAAGGCGGAAGTTTCCTTGTCAGCACGCTCGGCTACGACGACGTGGATCAACCCCGTGTGAAAATGGTTCAGGATCGGCGCTTTGTTGTCGTGTGGGAAGCCGAACTCACGGGCGCCACCGACACGGACATCCGGGCGCGCCGCTTCGCCGCCAACGGCAATCCGCTCGATGCGTCGGAGTTTATCGTGAACGGGACGACCGCGCAGGATCAGAGAGAACCGGCGCTCGGCACCGATGACGACGGGGACTTCGTGGTGGTCTGGCTGGACGATAGCGGGCCGCAGCAGGAGGTGGTGGGACAGCGGGTGCGCTCGGACGGCATGTTCTTCGGCGGAGAGTTTCCCGTCAACACGCCGAACGGGAATTTCAAGTTCGGCGCGACGGTTGCGATGAACGGAGGCGGAGCCTTCGTCGTTTTCTGGAAAGACGGCGGCGGGCCGGTGCGGGGGCAGCGCTACAATGCCTCGGGAGTGCCGCAAGGCGGCGAGTTCAACGTTCCAGGCAGCGCGGGCGGTGGAAACCTCGACACCCTGATGGCAACGGATGGAAGCTTCACACTGGTGCGTGAGGAAAGCAGCGGAAATCCCGACGTGATTGCGGCGGCCCGATTCGACCCCGACGGCGAGGCGCTGGGCGAGGATTTCGTCGTCGTGGCGGAGGGGGCTGGCGAATTCAATTCCCAACCATCGATCGCCGCGGGTGCGGGGGGACAATTCATCGTCGCGTGGGAAAACAACGGCAGCCTCCCGAGGCGGGCCGTCTTCGCGCGGATCAGTGATCTGGGCGCCAGCCTCAGCCAGCCGCTTCCCGGGGAAATTCGCGTGAACCGCGCCACGGCAGGACCGCAGCAAGCCCCGAAGGCGGCCATGAGCGGGGACGGACAGACGGTGGTGGTCTGGAACGCTCAAGGACAGGACGGAGACGGCTTTGGCGTTTACGGACGGGTGCTGCGACCGGACGGCAGCTTTCGGTCGAACGAGTTTCGACTCAACCAGACGACCACCGGCGACCAGTATTTCCCTTTCGTCGCGGTTGCCCCGAACGGTTTGTTTTTCATCGCCACCTGGACCTCCGGGAACATTCTCTCGTCCGAGAACGATGTTTACATGCGCCGCTTCACTCTCGATGGGACCGCTCTGACCGATGAGAAACTCGTCCATACCGGGGAAACGACGGGGTTCCAAGGCAGTTCACCCATCGCGATGGATGGGGCGGGGAATTTCGTCATCGCCTGGCTCGACCAACCGGTGCAAGCCGCCGGGGCGGACCTCACCGCGCAGCGCTACCTCGCGAACGGAGCCCCGGTCGGAGCCCCCTTCCGGGTGAATACCGACAGCACGACCGCGCTCGTGTCCCCCACCGCCTCCATGGCGGACGACGGGGCCTTCGTTATCGCGTGGGAGATGGGCGACGCGGACGGTTCCGGCGTTTTCGCCCGACGCTACAACCGCTTCGGCGTGCCCCGGGGCGACTCGTTCCGTGTCAACGGCGTCCAGGCCGGCCCCCAGATTTACCCGGCCGCCGCCATAGCTCCGGACGGCTCCTTCGTCATCGCGTGGCGCGGGGATGTGAACATCACGGTGCAGTGCTTCGACGCGGATGGCCTCCCAATCGGAAACGAGTTCGCCGTCGATGCCGGGACGACCGAGACGCTCGACATCCCGGCCATCGGGATCGACGGGGAAGGTCGCTTCACCATCGCGTGGTCGGCCGATACGGGAGGGATCGATGCCACGGAAATCTTCGCGCGCCGATTCGACGGGAACGGCTTTCCGATGGGACCTGAATTTCTGGCGAACCTCTATCACGATGACGACCAGCGCTTCCCCGCCCTCGCGATGAACCCCGAGGGAACCCACGCCATCGTCTGGCAGAGCCGGGAACAGGATGGCAGCGCCGATGGCATCTACGCGCGCCTCTACTCCGCGCCGCCGATCACGGATCCCTTCGCGGCCTGGGCCAGCCAGTTCAACAATCCCGGTGTCTCCGATTTCCTCGCGGACACCGACCATGACGGCATCGTGAATCTTCTCGAATACAAGGCCAATACGGATCCCACCGATCCGTCGTCGCACGACCGCCCCATGGTTGGCATCACCACGATTGGGCCCGACCGTTTCATTACCATTTCCTACCGGGAAAGAACCGACGATCCCGCTCTCGACTGTTGGCTCGAATTCTCCACCGATCTCGAACTCTGGTTCTCGAACAGCGGCATGAATCACACTGTGGAAATCTCACGGATGGACAATGGAGATGGTACGGAAACGGTGACGGCGAGGGCGCTCTTGCCGTCGGGAACCGACGGGCAGTTTCTGCGGGAACGGGTTTCCCGCTGAACCCAAACACAACAATCGCCATGAATCGCAAGATTCTCGCCATGATCGTCTCGGCGAGGCGCTCGGTTGCGCTCCCGCAAACGCACAGACAATCAACCTCTCGCAGGCGACACTCTCAACCTTGTTCACGAACGGTCCGCGCGACAAGCGGGTGAATCTCGTAGTCCTCTCGGAAGGCGACACCGCGGCCCAAATCGACCAATTCCCGTCGAAGGCCCAGGAGCCCGTGGACGATATTTTCCAACAGGTCCCCTATTCGATCTACAAGCCTTACTTCAATGCCTCAGTGATCAGCGTGCCCTCCCTCGAGAGCGGTGCCGATCATCCCGAACAGGCGGTGCCCACCACCGCCGACACCGTGTTCGACACCAGTTACGGCCTGCAGGGGATCGACCGCTTGCTCTCGCCCCCCCGCCATCGGTCGGCAGAATGTCACTTCGGTGATCGCGCAGGAACGTCCCGACGCGGACATCGTCCTGATCCTCGTGAAAGACCCTGTTTATGGAGGTGGCGGCGGGCAGTTCGCCACGGCCTCCATCAATCTTCTTTCCCGCGAGGTCGCCGACCACGAGATCGGACATTCCTTCGGGAGTCTCGCGGACGAGTATGAGGATCCGTTTCCGGAATTCGTGCAGGTCGAACGCGCGAACGCCAACGCACTCACGAATCGAGAGACGCTACGGTGGAAATCCTAGATCGAGCCCGACACTCCGGTGCCGACGCCGGAAATCGCCCCTTACAGCAACAGCGGCACAGGGATCATTGGACACTACGAGGGAGCGCAGTACCTGGCGTCCGGTTGGCTCCGGCCGCACTTCAACTCGAAGATGCGAAGCAACGGTCAACCTTGGGGAGCGGTGAATATCGAGAGTATTGTCCGGCAGATCTCCGTTCGAGTGGGCGGCATCGACGATTTCTCGCCAAGCGGCGCGGTGACAGCGACAGGACCTCAGATGCTCCCGTTCAGCATTTCGCCCGAAGAACCCGTGGGACACAGCCTGACCATCTATTGGCTGCTGTTTCGAGCACGCCGAGGGCGCCGGTCTGTTCACGGGAAAAACCATCGTTCTCGACGATGTCACCTACTTTGTCCGCGTGCCCGCTCATCCGGAATGGCGTGCCGTCGAGTTCTACCGCCCGCCCATCGGAGCGCGACACGAAACACTCGCGGACCGCGCGCACTTCATGGGCGCCGTGAAAATCGGAAGGTAATTCGGCGAACTCCTTCCATCGCGATGTGACGGGGATGGTGCAGCCAGGTTTCGGTCAGAAACGTCCCTCAGAAATGGCCGCGTCATTTATCGGTAGCGAGACTACTCGCAGTCCCTGCGCACCTTGTTCAGGAGCTTTTCGATTTCCTCGATAATGGTCAACGCGGCACCCACGCTGTCGGGCAGGCCCGCGAGGTATTGCTTCTCGAATTCCGCGCTTTTCCGGTCGTTCCAGTAGACACGGGTCCCCTGCCATTTGAGGCCCAGTTCCTTGGTGGACTTGGCCAACTTCGCCTTGCTCGCGGAGAGGTTCATACCGCACCACCTTCCGCTTCTTCGCCGCCGTCTTCCTCGGCAGCCGTTCCCGATGATTTCTTTACCCCGCCAGTCGCCGCCCCGCCCGCGGCGCCGATCCGGGTGTAGGCGTCGAGCGTCTTCGCGGCCTGCGCCAGAAAGGAAACCGCATTCGGCAGGTCGCGCGCGAGGTTGTCCCGGAGCCGCTCCAGTTTCTTGGCCAAGGGATCCACCCGGCTGTCAAAGGCCTGGTTCCACTTCTTGAGGATGCGCTGCTTCTCCTCCGCCTCGTCCAGAGCCCGCTTTGTCTTCGTCACGGCAAGCTGGTGCGAGGATTTCGCCTCCTGAAAGGTCGCCAGCGTCGCCCGGAAAAGCTCGTTCTTCGCCTCCTCCCACGCCCGGCGCCGCCGCTTCGCCTCCGCGTCCCAATACGTGCGCTTGTCATACTGCAGCCAGGTCCGCGCGCGCCGCACCTCGTCGCTCACCTCGTCCAGCGCCCCGCGGGCCTTTTCGAGATAGATCATGAGGGAGGCCCGGAACGAATCCAAGGCCTCGATCGAGCTGACTTTCGCTCCGTCGGACATGGCTTAGCGTTGGTCGAGGTATTCCTCGATCCGCTGCGCCTTCCGCAGCAGGTAAGGCGTGTGCTCGTCCGAGATCTCGACGAACTTCTTCAGCGCCTTCATCGTCTGGAGGAATTCCTCCGAAAACTTCTGGTGCTCCTGATCCTTCCAGGTATTGCTCAGGGCGCCAAAGCGCGCCTGCAGCGAGGCCGAGCGCGCCTGCACATCGGTGGTGAAGCGCTTCAACTCCTTGGCGAAGCGCCGCACCTCGTCGGGATCCATGATTGCCTGAGCCATAGGGAAGAGTTCCTTTCGTTGGGTCGAAATTGAGGATGATTGCGGATAATGGAGGAATTTTCTCCCTTCATCGTAGCGATCTCTCCGCGCGCTTTCAACCCCGCTGCGTCAGGAGTCCCATATAAACCGCGTAGGCCCCGAGAAGAAGTGCCCCCTCCAGCCGCCCCAGCCGCATCCGCCAGATCATCAGCGGCACCACCACCACCGCCGCCCCGACCATGAACGCGAGGTCGAGGGGCTCGATTTCCGAGATCACCATCGGCCGGATGAGGATGGTGAGGCCGAGAATCGCCAGCAGGTTGAAGATGCATGAACCGACCGCATTCCCCGCGATAATGTCCCCTTCCCCCTTGATCGACGCCACGATGGAGGTCGCCAGTTCAGGCAGGGAAGTCCCTACCGCCAGCAGCGTCAACCCGATGATCGCCTCGCTCACTCCCAACGAGCGCGCGATGAAAAGGCCGCCCGTCTCCAGACATTTCGATCCGACTACGAGGACAATGAGGCCGGCCAAGATGAAGAGCCACAGTTTTCCCAGTTTCTCGCGCTTCGCCTGGGCGGGCGCAACGCCGATCTCCTCGGTGTATTGCTCAAGAACCTCGGGATTCCCTTCCTTCCGCGCGAAGTGGAAACTAAAGATCAGATAGCCGACGATCCCCGCGACCAGACTCCCGCCTTCGATGCGCGAGAGGTGCCCGTCCCAGAGCATACCCACGAGAACGAGCGAGGCCAGGATGAGGATTGGCATCTCGCGCTTCACGATCTGGCCCTTGATCTGGAGGGGGCGGAAAAGGCCGCTGATCCCGAGGATGAGCAGGAGGTTGCAGATGTTCGACCCCACGACATTCCCGAGGGCCGCGTCCGCATGGCCGGCCAGGTTGAGCTGGATTCCCACCGAAAGCTCGGGCGCGCTCGTCCCGAAGGCCACCACCGTCAGACCGACCACCAAAGGCGTGATGCCAAGCCGCAGCGCCAGGCGCGAACTCCCCGCCACCAGCCATTCCGCCCCGTAGTAGAGCATAGCGAGACCGATGATGAGAGAGGCGATATGCAGGAGAAGTTCCATCGCCCCCACAAGGAACCATTCCCCCTTCCGTGTCAAAGCAATCCGCTCTCCTCCACCGGTTCCGACGGCGGCGTAGCCCCTAAACAACTGACGGACGCCTGCTCCAACGGGCGGACGGAAAAGTCCGCACCACGGACACAGATTCGGAAACCCGAGCCACGTCCTATCTTCCTCTCAGATATATCCCCATCTCCTTCCTTAGCGCCCGTCACACCTTAGCGGCGAACCCTCTTTCCCATTGACTCTTGCCCCTTGACACCACGAAGCGGTCCCCGATTCTTGACCGCTCATGCCGTCCGCCCCTCCACCCGTTCCCCCAACCCTTTCCCCCCGCCCGCATTCCGCGATGGCACCGGGAGCGGCGCTGCTGGTGGCGGCGGAACTGGCGCTGGCGGTGCTCGTCATCACGCGTTTCCAGCTTGATCCCTCGCGGCAGGTCGGGGCCGGGCTCTGGCTGCTGGTACCGCTCTTCCTCGTCCATTCCTTCCTTCCCCTCGCCTTCCGGATGCCGCTCCTGCTCGCGACGACGGTAGGCCTGCTCGTCGCGACAACGACGCCTTCGGCGGCGGCGCTGATCGTGGCGGTCGGACTAGGACTGATCGGCTGCTGCCACCTGCCGATCGCCTACCGCTGGAGGCTGCTGCTTGTCCTCGGCATCGCGGCGCTGCTCTGGCTCTATCAGGCAAGGGTGCTGGAGCCGAGCCGACATCTGGTTGTCGCCCTCCCGATCCTCGGCGCGATTTTCATGTTCCGGCTCGTCGTCTACCTCTATGACATCCGCCACGAGAAGCCGGGGAGCGCGACGGTCTGCCAGCGGATCGGTTATTTTTTCCTCCTCCCGGCCCCGGTTTTCCTCTTCTTCCCCGCGCTCGACTACCGCGTTTACCTCCGCTGCCGCTACGCGCGGCCCGCCTTCGCGATCAGCCAGACGGGGGTGCTCTGGATCGCGCGCGGAATCACGCACCTCGTCCTCTATCGGGTCATCTACCACTTCTATAGCCCG
>JAHEDC010000023.1:0-15494 GCA_024641425.1 Verrucomicrobiales bacterium
CTGCCCGCCGCTCAAGGCCATCCTCCACATCATGGTCCATGGAAACTTCAACGGCCAGACCCTCGACGATCCGCAACTGCGCGCCCTTTTCGACCACGACGCCATCGTGAACAGCGACTGGTACGCCGCCCGCCTCGAAACCAAGGCCAGCGTCGACCGCGCTCTCTGGCAGCGCCACACCGCAGCTCTCCGTGCCTTCACCGCCAACGAGATCTACACCAGCGAAGTCGAACGCCTCCAGCTTTCCGAGCGCCTCAAGATGGCCGAAGCCGCCGAAAAGGCCGCCAGCGCCCCGGACTACGCCGACTCCCTCAAGGGAACGCTCGGAACGGATCCGTCGCTGCTGTAAGGATCCCGGAGCGGCCCTTCCAGCAAGCAACCGCGCGAAGGCGTCCTCGTCTCAGAGGGCGGCGGTGCTCCGGTGGTTTGGCGTAACGCGATTTTTGGCTCCCTTCCCCGGTTGAGAATCGGCTTCACGGTTCGCACCGGTGCCGGGAGCGGACGGGTCAGGCGGGCGCCAACCTCATTCTCGATGAGGAGTCCTCGACAAGCGGGTTCGCGGGATGGTAATCCTTTTGTCCCATGCAACCCTCGACATCGCGACTCGATCCTCCGGGCACCTCGGATCGGGCGAAGTATTTCACGCTCGTCGCCGCGTTTCTCGGATGGATGTTCGATGGCTTCGAGATGGGGCTTTTCCCCCTCATCGGGCAACCGGCACTCCGGGAACTGCTCGGTCCCGAGGCGGGAGGCGATACCGCCCAGTGGTTCGGGGCCATCATCGCTGTCTTTCTCGTCGGAGCCGCCAGCGGGGGTGTCCTCTTCGGATGGCTCGGCGACAAGATCGGGAGGGTGCGCGCGATGTCGATCAGCATTCTCGTCTATGCCCTCTTCACGGGTCTTTGCGGTTTCGCGGGCGAGGCCTGGCACATCGCCGGACTGCGCTTCGTCGCCTCGCTCGGGATGGGCGGCGAATGGTCGCTTGGCGTCGCCCTCGTCAACGAGATCTGGCCCGGTCGCTCCCGCGCCCTTATCGCCGGCATCATCGGAGCGGCGGCCAACGTCGGCTTCCTTCTCGTCGGCGTCTTGAGCATGGGACTGGCCGGGGTGATCGATGGCCTCGGCGGATTTGTTGATTCATTAGGGATTTCCGAGGGACTGGCCGATTATCTCTTCCGGAACTCCGCGTGGCGCTTCCTCATGATGGTCGGGGCCTTCCCGGCCCTCCTCGTCTTCCTCATCCGACTCTTCGTTCCCGAGTCGGAGAAATGGCAGGCCGAGCACCGCCGCGGCGCGACCGCCCACTGGTTGAAGATCGACCTTCTCGGCATCCTCGTCGGCTGCGCCGCCTCGCTCATGATCATCTGGGCCTGGTCGCCGCTCGGCGTCGCCACCGTTCCCGCCCTCGCGCTCACCGCGCTCGGGCTCGCCGTTGCCCTTGTCGGCTACCTGCATCCGGTGCGCCGCTATATCGCGCGGGCCGAAAAGTCCGGCGCGCTCGGCGCCGGCGGCGGACGGCAGGTCGTCCGCATGATGCTTTTCGGGGCCGTCCTTGCGGGCGTCGCCCTGCTCGGCACCTGGGGATCCGCCCAATGGGCCCCGCGCTGGGTTATCGACGATCTGCTCAAGGATCCCGAACGGCGGGCCGCCCATCCCTTTGCCAAGGAATGGACGCAGATCTGGCTCGCCTCCGGGGCCATCTGCGGCACGATGGCCGCCGCGCTTTGCGCCGGGCGTTTCGGGCGTCGTCCCACCTTCGCTTTCCTCTGCGTCGGAGCCATCGTCACCGCTCTCCATCTCTTTAGGATGAATGACGCCTACAATGCCCGTTTTCTCGCCTCCGTTTACGTCGCCGGTCTGCTCAATGCCTCGTTCTACGGCTTTTTCCCGCTCTACCTCCCCGAACTCTTCCCCACCGCCGTGCGCGCCATCGGCCAGGGCTTCGCCTACAATTTCGGGCGCATCGTCGCCGCCATCGGTGGCCTCCAGACCGCCAATCTCATGGGAGCTTTCGGAGGCAGCTTCCCCAAGGCCGTCACGGTCATGACCAGCGTCTATCTTGTCGGCCTCGTCGCCATCTGGTTCGGCCCCGAGACCAGGGGGCGCGAGCTTCCGGAGTGACCTTCACGAGCGGGGATGAACCCTTTCCGAAGGTTTGAACGACCTCTGGGGTTAAGGGGTGGTTCGGGATATGCGGGGCAATATCCCGCCGAATCCCAGCGTTCTCAGCTCGCGATCCAGGGCCGCCAAATCCCAAACATAGATCTCGCGCCGGGTGCCGACGGCGGTGAAGTAGCGTCCGCTGGCGCTGAGGGCGGTGCGCTCGAAGACCTCGTCCAGCGGGGATTCGAAGCGAGCGAGAGTGCGCCAGGTGCCCGCCTCCAGGAGGCTGCAGCTCGCCATCGAGTCCATCACGGAAAGAAGTCTCCCGTCACGGCTGAAACTCAGGTGCCCCAGAAGCGAGGCGCTCCGGCGCGGAGAATGGAAAACGGGAAGCCAGTTGTCCGTAGAGAGAACGGTATTTTCAATAAAATCGGAGAACGCAAGCCACTTCCCGTCGGGACTGAAGACGCCGCAATTGCCCGCACCGCAGTCCTCGAGATGGACAGGGGGGCCGCCCATTGCGAGATCGAAGACGCGGAATCCGTGGACATGATGGGAACCGAGGGCAAGAAAGCGGCCGTCGGGGCTGAGGCCGACCGGGTTCGCGGAATCACCGGTGGGGATGGAGAGCGGCTCCGCGCCTTCGCGGTGGACGAGGGCGAAACGGTAGCCGCCATAGGCGATCGTCTTGCCGTTGAGGGAAGCACTCACGTAGTCGCTGTGCTGGTTGGCACCAGGCCCGTAGGGAAGCGGGGCAGGCAAGGATGGGGGAGGGATACCGGTCCAAGGCATCTCGTGAATCCCGGCATCGTCGAGGAACCGCACCATCTTCCCATCGGGAGTAAAGAGCACATGGCTCGCTCCACGCGCGGAAATGGTGGCAGCGGGCAGGCTGCCCGGGGCGTCAATGTTCCACCAGAAGAACCGGGGTCCGTAGCCGACAATGAGCGCTTTCTCGTCCGGGGTGTAGGAGAAATAGACTCCAAATTGTTCGATCACCGGCGGCTGGAAGACGCGCAACACCGGAGATGGGCGCCATTCGGCGACGCCGGTGCCCCCGATGAGGAGTCCGCGGGCGCGACTGTAACTCCAGTTTTCCTGTACGGGGGCTGCACCCCGCATCTCCTCGCGCGCGAGGTCGCAGAGACCGTTCATCGACCAGGTGGAGAAAACGAGGAGGTCGCGGGAATCGAGGAATGCCAACTGGGTGCCGCGGTTCTGGATGCGCCGGGGCACCTGGCCCGCGAGTTCACCGGTGGAGGCCTCAAGGCTGATGATCGAGTCCCCGCGGCGCACGGCGATACGCGTACTGTCATGGGACCAGGCGGCGACCTGCTCGTCGGGGCCGGGCACCCGCCAAAGGACGCGGCCGGTCCTGATCTCCGCCAGGCAGGCCGCGCCGGGGAGGCTGGTCGGGCCGAGGCCTGGAAGCTCGAGCGCGTCCTCGATAAGGAGCGCGAAGCGCCCGTCGGGCGAGGGCCAAACGCGACGGGAAGGACCCTGCGAGGGCCAGCCTTCCAGAGGCGGAGTCGTTCGGATCGCTCCGCCCTGCAGGGAATCAACGACGAATCCTCCGTTTTCGGCCCGCCGGAGAATGGCATCGTCATGTTCCCCGCAGAAGACCGGGAGTGCGCCGGGCTTCAGTCGGGGGCCGAGAACCCGGCCCGTGGCTGTATCAAGAACGAGTCCGGCTCCGTTCTCGCCGGAAACAAGCAAGCGCTCGCCGCCGCGGGAGAACTGAAGTCTGGAGAGGCCGGCCGGAGCGAGCGTCACCCCCAGCGTGCGCTTCATCTCGGGTTTGCCGGCGGTGTGCAGGGTAATGGTCAGAGGGGTCGGCAAAGAGCCGGTTCCCGGCCGCATCTCCGCCATGCGCAGGCTGTCGGCGTCGAAGGTGGCGATCGGTTCGGTGAATGTGAAAGCGAGATCCGGGCGGGCCACGAAGTCCGCGCGGCCCAGGAGGAAGACCACGTCATCGCGCAGTGCCGGCGTGGCATGCAGGGCGGCGGCCTCGCGAGCCACATCGAGCGCGTGGGCTACCGCGCCGTGGCTGGAATCGTGGCGGGCGGCGTGAACGTGGGCGAGCATGGCCGTGAACCTGGCCTCGCGCTCCGCGTCCTCCGCCTTCTCCGCGCGCAGGCGAAGCACCTTCTCCCTGTCGGC
This sequence comes from Verrucomicrobiales bacterium, assembly GCA_024641425.1. Lineage (GTDB taxonomy): Bacteria > Verrucomicrobiota > Verrucomicrobiia > Verrucomicrobiales > DEV007 > JAHEDC01. Next base: position 4,264 of record JAHEDC010000023.1, read on the forward strand.
CTGCCGCTTCGAAAGGGCGGAAACGCCAAGGGCCGCCATGGTGACGGCCGCCGCGGCGAAGATGCCCCACCTTAGGCGGCGCAGTCTCCGCTCTATTCCGCGCAGCCTTTTCACCGAGCGCCCGCTGGCCACGAGGGCGATCTCGACAAGCATCTCTCGGGCGGAGCGATAGCAGCGCGCAGGATCCCCCTCGCAGGCGCGCAGGACGATCTCGTTCAATTCCAGACGCTGAAGGAAGTCCGGATCGCGGGACCAATCCGGCGGCAGGCTGGGGAATTTCCCCCTGTCCAATCCGGTGAGCGCTTCGTAAAGCACTTTGCCGAGAGCGAAGACGTCCGCGCGTTCGTTGCCTGGACCTTCAAGCGGCACATAACCCTCGGTGCCGACAAAACTCCGCGAGCTGCCCGTCTCCGCCACGAGACCGATGTCCCCGAGCTTCGGCACGCCTCCGACGTAAAGTACGTTCGGAGGTTTCACGTCGCGATGGATGAGGCCGTTCTCGTGGAGGAACGCGAGGGTCCCCGCGAGGGATTCGGCGAGGCGCAGGCATTCCGAAACCGCCAGCGCCTTTCCTCCGGCGAGGCGGGCCGCCAGGGTGGCCGGCCTATATTCGGTCGTCTCCGCTCCCTCGTTGTCGGCCAACTCCATCACGTAGTAGAAGTAGCCTTGCGCCTCGTTCCGGCCCATGTGGAGGATGTCGACGAGACCGTCGTGCGCGCGGCTTACCGGTTCGCAGCGGCGGATGCCTTCGAACTCGCGCAGCCACGGCCGGTCGTTGTCGAAGGCCGCGCGGCTCACGATCTTCACCGCGCGGAGCGTGCCCATGACGTTTCGCGCCAGCCAGACCTCGCCATAGCTGCCTCGTCCGATGACGCGCAACAGCGTGTGGTCGGGAATCTGCTCCGAGGTTCTGGCGGATTCGGGCATGAAGGGGAGGCTGGGCCGGGAGAATTACGCCCGTGCGCACCGCGTTCGCAAGGGCGGGTCGTGCGAAGGGCGTTCCGGGCGGAATCAGGGAGTTACGGCTCCGACGAACGCGACGGGAGCGCTGGAAACGCCGGGAGCGCTATCGAAGGGGGACACGATGGTGACATACTGGGGCTCTCCGCCGGTGACGGGAACGCGCCAGAGACCGCGGATGCCGTCGACGGTGCCGGCGGCGTAGATCCAGAGTCCGTTGAGGGACCACACGCCTCCGTGGGGAAAACCGTCGCCGGGCTCGGTGAGCTGGGTGAGCGGGCTGCGCGCGCCGGTCGCGGGATCGACGAGGACGAGGTCGTGGCCGAGGTCGGTGCGGGTCAGATCGGTGTTGCCGTCGCAGAAGAGAACGCGCGTCCCATCGGGCGACCACTGCGGCCAGGAATCCCCGAGGCCGTTGGCGGTGAGGGTCTGCTTCGCTTGTCCTGGAATGCGCGTCGTGAGCTGGCTCGGCTGGCGGTGGGCGAAGACGAGAGCCCCCCCGTCGGGCCGGAAGGCAGGCATGGCCTCGATGCAGTTGCTGTCGGCGAAGTAGGCGATCCTCGGGCCGCCGGAGCGGGAGGTGCGGTAGATGCGGCCGCCGCAATCGAGAACGAAATTGAGGTTATTGTTCTCCCACGCGAAATTGACGATTTCCTCGCTGAAGGTGTTGTTGAAGACGAAGGTGGCGGTGTAGCCGCAGGCCTGGGCGGGCTCGGGAGCGGTTAGGTCGATGAAATAGAGGCTGGCCCCGTAATGGAACGAGGGCCCGGTGCCGTTCCGCGAGAAAAGAACCCAGCGCCCGTTGGGCGAGACCCGCGGGTAGCGACCGGGGGTCAGGCATTTCTCGCCGGTTCCGTCGAGGCGGCAACGGAGGACCACGCTCGATCCGTCGGGCGCGCGGCGCTCGTAGACGAGGTATTCGCCCGCCGAGGGTGGAAAGATGCCTCGGTAGAAGCGACGGGGCGCGCCCAAACTCCCGAAATCGGTGAACCGAAGCATGGCGTCGCCGTCAACGGGGATCGGGGCAAGCGATTGCCAGGCGGAGAGATCGGTCGAGACTTGCGGGATGACGAATTCGTTCGCCGCGCCGGGGGCTTCGATGGCCACATGGCGGAATCCGGAAACATCGGTCGTGATCTGCGCGACGCCCCGGGCCAGAGTGAGGAGGACGAAAAGAAGGAAGGGGAGGAAAACGGGAATCCGGCGCATGGTGATGGCTCTGCTAGGGGTGCGTGACGCGGACGCGGAAGAAGCAGTGGCGTTGCGTTTCCGGATCGATGGTGAAGCGGAGGCGTCCGTCGGGGAGAAGGGCGGGCGAAGACGAGAGTTCCGGCCACTCGCCCTCGAGGGAAGCGTTGCCTTCCAGCGAGTAAACCAGACGGGTGCGGCATTCCTCGTCGCAATCCCAGGTGAGTTCGACCAGACCGTTGGCGTTCACGGCCACGTCGAGGATCGGGAGCGGGAGGGGATCGAAGGGGTGCTGGAGGAAGGGGGCGAAAGGAGCGGCGGGGCTGCCGGCCGGATCGGTTCCGGCCGCGAATTCCTGGGCGTTCGTCAGACCGTCGCCATCGAAATCGCCCGCTCCGGTCTGGCCGAGATTGCCGAAGAAGACGAGTTCCCATTCGTCGCCAAGACCATCGCCATCGCTGTCAACGACGGCCCCTCCGGGGAGGGTGAGGACGGTGGCGGAAAGGACTTCGAGCGTGCTCGCGGCACAGGCAGGCGGGGGCGGCGGGCGATCGGTGAATCCGTGCACCTGGAGTAAGGCGCCGACGGGAAGCGCGATGGAGCCCTGGAACCGCCAGGGCTTTCCGTCGCCATCGACGAGGGCGACAGGGGTCGCGCCATTGTTCAGAACGGTGCAGTCGTCGCGCCAGGAATCGGCGCGGGCGGTAAGGGTGACGGTGGTTTCGGGGCGCGGCGTCGGAAGGGAGAGGAGGAGGGTGACGGCGGCCTGGGCGGAGGAGAGCTGACTCGGGGTAAGCGAGCTCACGGCCTGGTATCCCGCCGGAAGGGCCTCGCCGCGAGCGAGCGAGCGGAGAAGATCGATGGGCGCGGGGAAGGCGGCGGTGGTGCCGGTCGGATTGGTCGGCGACGGGGGCTGCCACACGCCGTCGAACTTCTCGAAGCTGTCTGCCGCGAGCAAACGGAGGGCCTGCACGCCCGCGCTTCCCGGCGAGGCCTTCAGGCCGAGATCGATCACGGAGTGCAGCTGCGAAAGGAGCCAGGCGGGTTCATTGGCAGGACCGGGGAGTTCGAGGGCGGCGAGCTGCGCGGGAATGACGCGCCGCACACCGGCATCGGTGAGGCCGGTATCGAAGAGCGAGAGCCGGCTGGCAGGATTGGCTCCGCGGGCAACGAGGATGTCGTCGACTTTCTTCTCGACGAGCAGGGCGACGAGGGAATCGACGGGGGAAAGCGTGGCCGTGATCTCGCGAGGAACCTGCGCGGCCTCGGCGGCGGCTAGGGCAGTCGTCCAGGCGGCGGCTTCGGCGAGGGGAGCGCCTCCGCCCGGGACGTAGGCAACCACCAAGGGGGGCGGCGAGACGGGGGAGGGAACGATGACGATGCTCTGCGAGGCGAATTGGATAGGTCCGAAATTTTCCTGTCGGTTCCACGAGGGAGGGGTGGTGAGGGAGATGAACCGCGTGTCGCGCGGGACAGCGAGGTTCTCGATGCGCACGGTCTCGCCGGCGGGGATCGCGCCGGGAACAAAGCGCGTCGCAAGCCGGACTCCGGTGGTGTCGATGGCATCGACGCGGGTTCCCGGCTCCGGCTTCAAGGCGGGCTCGGGCACGCCGCCGCGCCACGAACGGAGGGTCGCGGTGAGATTCACGCCTGTGTTGGCCGCGCGCGGGGGCAGCGGCAGGACGGCGGGGGGCGCCGGACGTACGGGAGAATTGGGATTGTGCGGGTCGGTTCCGGCCAGCAGTTCGGTGTCGTCGGTCCAGCCATCGCCATCGGCATCCGGGCCGGAGCGGGGATCGAGGCCATAGGCGATCTCGACGAAATCGGGCACGCCGTCGTGGTCCGAATCGAGGAAGTCCTCTTCCCCGCCGAAGGTGTAGGTCGCGGTGCGGAGGGCGCTCTTCTGCGTGCCGTCGGTGCCGTAGTAGGAGACGCTCGCGTCCTCGGTGAGCCACTCGAAGGTTCCAGCCCAGACCTTCCAGGCGCCGGAGCCGACGCGGTAGCTGACGCTCACGCCCGGAGGCGCGGAAAAGACGAGCTGCTGCGCCTTGTCGTAGGTGCCCGGCATGGGTGCGATCGAAGGCTCCAGATCGGGCGCGTCGAAGACGGCGCGGAGGCTGCTGATGGAAAGGTAGGGCTCGAACTGGTTCGCGAGCGATGCGGTGGCCCCGGCGGCGGCGGAGCCGAGATTGATCGTGACCGGATTGTCGAGTCCCTCGGCGGTGCCCGCGAACGATTCCGCCAAGGCGCTCACGTTGCCGCCGCCGAGGGAGACCGAGCGCGTCCAATCGCCGGCATGGAGGGCGGCGAGCGGATGCGGGGTGTTGGAGACAAAGGGCGGATCGGAGAAAAGAATGACATTGGTTCGACCGGCGTTCGTGGTGACGATCGGCAGGGCGGCGGCCGAGAGGGCGGTGTAAGTGCTGGCGGAGGCGCGGCGGTACGGGCGAAAGGTCTGGCTGCGGGTCGTGGCGGCCGGGCTGGAGGAGAGGACAAAGCTTCCGCCCCCGGCAAGGGTCGCGGCTCGGAAGCGTTCACCGGCGGCCGGGGTGAGGGTCGTGACGAGGGCGGGGGCGCTGCTGCCGTTGAAGGTGAAGATCCCGGCGCTGGTGCCACCGTTGAAAAGGACGAGGAGACGCGGGCCGGAGGGGTCATTGAGGATGACGATCTGGGTGATGTTTCCCGAGAGGGGGAACGCGATTTCCCCACCGAAACCGAAGGTTCCCGGCACCGGCTCGATGACGGGGCGGACGCGCAGCTGCGACGTGCCGGGAACCCAGAGAATGACTTTTGTCAGAGCGGAGGCGGTATCGAAATTGGCGGAAGCGTGTTGCGACCCGGTCGCGATGCCACCGGACACGAGCAACGGCGGCGTGGCGGGAGCCCCGTCGTAGACGCGCAGCTCGAGGCTCCCGATTCCGTCGGCGAGAAAAGCCGCGTTGAAGGAATTCCCGGTTTTGAGGAGGATGGTCTGACCGCGATGGAGGACGGCATTCTGGGGCAGGAGGTAGGACAAGCCCCCAAACGGATCGAACGCGGCCAAAACATAGGGTGTGGCTCCCGGATCGACCGCGCTGCCGGCGAGTAATTGTTCCCGCCCTCCGAATCCGGGCAGGCGGAGGGGGGCGAGCGCGTCCGGGCCGATGAGGGGAAAGGTGACAATCGGTTCGTCCGCGAGGCCGACGTCGCGGGCCTCATGGACGAGGATGCGGTTTGCCGCCGGTGCGGTCACGGCAATTTCGTCGCGCATGGGATTCGAGTAGTGTCCGACCGCCGCCGCCGTGACCGGCACCGCCCCGGCAGCCCGCGTCGAAGACCAGGTCCAGGTTTCCACTGCCGTCTGGTAGCCGATGCGAAAGACGCCCGCAGCCTTGTCGATGATGACGGAATCGGTGCGCCCGTCGCCATCGAAATCGCCGGAAGCGAAGAACTCGGCCTCGCTTTCGAACATTTGCTGTGCGGCCGGGAGGTGTCCGATCCCACTCGCGAGGGCCAACAAGAGAATGAAGCGCGTCTTCATGGCGTGACGGTGACGGTGTTGGTTCGGATCACGCGGTCGATCTCGCCGTCGACGCGGAAACGCACGAGGTAATACTGGTAGGCCGCGCCGCGGAGGGCGGGCTGGGTGTCGAGGAGGAGGAGTTCCGAGGCATCGCGGGTCGCGGGAGGAACGAGCGCAGCGAGAAAATAGGGATCCTTGAGAATATAATTCCCGCCACTAAACTTCTCCGCCACGCGGTCGATAAGTGGCGTGACTTGGACGAGATCCCCGGAAACTTCGGGAAAATCGGGATTCGCGACTTGGGTGCGGTAGACGACAACCGGGAAGAGGGACACCCGTTTGGCCGAACCCGTGCTTTCGGGCACGCTGAAGACGAAGTTGTTGAAGCCGCGCTGCACCCCACCCCCACCCCGGATCTCCTCCTGGGCCTCCATGATCGCGGCGGGAGTCACCGGATTGGGAGGATCGAAGTCGCCTTCCGGATAATGGCCGCCAAGGATCTCGTCGTTGTTCGTCATCGCGCCGACCCGGATGGCGAGGGGAAAACGCTTCGCGAGATCGGCGGCGAGCGTCGCCCCGCCAGCCTGCGGCATCATGCCCGGCGTGCAGCGCAGGGCCTCGATACGGGGTTCGACGACCGTGCGGTCGACGACTTCGGGAAGGTTGCGCGCGGGCCAGGGAAGACAGGGGTCCTCGGCAGGTGCCGGCAGGGGGGAAGGAAGACGCCAGTCGAAGGCCTGGCCGTTGCTGCGGGCGCTCATGAGTCCGAACCGGGTGACCGCCCGGACGACGAGCTTCTGTTTGACGCGGGGATTGATCTTCGGAATCGTCACGCTGAAAAGCGGGCCCGGCCCGATGCTGCCGTCGCCCGTGCCGACGGGACCGGTGACAACGGTCTGGCTGACCTTGAAACTTTCCGCGACCGTCCCGCCGAAGATCGCGTTAAGGACGAAGGGGCTGCTGGACGCGGCCTTGGCCACCGTCGGCATGATGGAGACGCCGACGCGGATGTTCTTCAGCGCGGGCAGCGTCGCCGGCACGTCGCTGAGGAGGATCTCGAAGTGGTCGACGCCCTGCGGCGGGCAGAAGAAGCGGACGACCATGGCGGGTTCGGCGTCGGTGCCGGTGCCGAAAACGGGGGCGAGGACGGGGGCGGGCGGACGGTTGGCGGTCACGCAGCCGAGCCGCTGGAGGTTGCTGGAATTGCCGTGACGGTCCACGGTCTCGGCCCAGTAGCAGATCTCGCTGACGCCGAAGGGAAGATCCTTGTCCTCGATCTTGAACTGGTTCGCCGCCGCGTTGACGGCATTGAAGGTGGCGAGGCCGGACTTGATCAGGGTGAGCGGCCCGCTGTCGCACTGGCGGTGGAGACGCCATTCGCGTGTGCCGCGGGTCAGGGCGAAATCGAGGCGGACGCCGAGCACGTCGGCGCGGCCCGGGGGGCGGGTGATGACCACCGGGCAGTTCGGCTGGTAGCCGAGGTCCTGCACGTTGGCGGAAAAGAGGAGGCGCAGGCGGTGGCCGGCGTCCGGGAGGGAGAGGGACGGAATGTTCACCCGCAGCCAGGCGGTCTCGCGCCCGTCGATGGTGGCGACACGGCAGGCCGCGTAGGCGGGAGCGAGAGTGGTAATGAATCGCCAGTTGTAGAGCGTGGTCACCTCGGCGTCCGCGAAGTGGGTGATGCCGCCGCCGGGCGCGGGCTTCTCCTTCGCCGGGAAGAGGACGCGCACCGGGTCCATGTTCAGGCAGGCGGTCGAGGTATTGTCGGGGAAGAAGGCGAACTCGGCCCAGGCGATGCTCTCGTCGAGGCGCTGGCATTCGAAGATGAAGTGGTCGAGTTGCGGCTGCGCCTCACCTTCCGGATAGAGTTCGTCGGTGCGACTGACAAAGTTCACGACGGGGGAGAGGCAGCGGGCGAGGATCTGGCCGGTCGGAGCTTCCGGGCCGGTGCGTTCGCGGAGGGTTCCGTAAGCCGCGATGCTGTGCGGGCTGAAGTTATGGCAGGTGAAGTCATCCTCGGCCCGCACCGTGTAGTACCAGGTGAAGTTCTTCCGTCCGCTGTCGGTGAGCGGGTCGCCGTCGTCGTCGCCGCCTTCGAGGGGAACGCCCATGTCGTTCACCATCGCGGTCGGGTCCGGCGGATTGTCAATGAATTCGTGCCGGGCCTGGCCAGTGACATGGTCGATGACGGCGATGCGGTAGGTGCTGTCCGGTCGGCGGCCCTGGCGGGCCAATTCGTCGGTCGTGGACCAGCGGTAGACGTGGTAGCGCACGGTTTTCTGCCGGCCGGTGTTGGGGGCGGAGGCCCACGAGACCTTGAGGCTCTGGGTGCCTGTATTGGTCGGGATGTCGAATTGGTAGTCGACGTCGACCTTCACGTCGCCGGGCGCGGCGGGCGGGATGATTTCGCAGGCCCGGGCGAGGGCGGGAGGCGAGACCGCGCCGTCGTTGCCGAGGATGTCGCGCCCGGTGATGAAGTAATAGAAGGTGTCCCCGTCCGCGAAGGCGTTGGTGCCGTCGAGCTGGCGTCCGTTGTCGTCGGTGAAGAGGATCGTGTGGTCGTCGATGAAATTCCCGAGGCCATCGCGGAGCGAGGGATCGACGGTGAGATCGGTGAAGGCGGTGCCGCTGAGGATGGCGGCACGGTTGACCCGACGGACGGGGGGCGAAGGCTGGGACGCGAGGGCACGGAGTTGGGCCGCGGTCGGGGACGCGGCGTCAAAGCCGTTGGTGAGCGCGTAGGTTTCGTCCATGCGCCAGACATTGAAGCCGTAGTGGGCGAGTCCGGTGCGGCGCAGGGCGTCCGGGGTGGACCAGCGCAGCGGAATAACGAGGTTCGTGCGGGAGGTGAAGGTGGAGTCGTCATTGACGGGATGGTCGCGGACTTCCCAGGCGCGCCCGGGAGCGGGCAGCGGGGTATTGACGCCGGCGGTGACGGTGACGCGCCCGAGGACGCCGAGGTCCCGGTCGGAGAGGGCGTCGAACTCGCGCAGTTCGTAGGTCATGGTCGCACCGGCATTGATCGGGTCCGCCGCTCCGAGACCGAGGGCCATGTTGAAGCCCGCGTGGAGGCGACCGACACCGAGGAGGGTCTGGAATTTGTCCGGCGGCGCGGTGCGGAAAATGGTCGAGAGTTTTTGGCCGAGAGTGAAGGAATTCCCCGGCGGAAGGGCCTCGCGGAAGAGCGCGTTCACCGAATCATCGAGTTCGGCAAGGGTAAAACCGAGTTTCACCGAGCGATCGAGGAGGGCGCTGATCGCCTGCGGATCGGTTTGACGCCGGACGACCGCCCGCCGCGTGTAGGAGGCGGTGGAGTCGGCGTCCCCGGTTTTGGCATAGAGGGCGAAGACGGAGGAGGCGAGCGAGGCCGGATCGTTCGACTGCCACGCGATGTAGGCCCAGTCCTGTCCGGCGGGATCGCGGTGGGTCGCACCGACGGTGAAGGCCGAGCGGTCGAGCAGCGTCTGGCCCGCCGCCACGAGCGGGAGGAAGACGAGCGGGAACGCGCAGAGCTTGGCGGGAAGATTCATGGTTCAGAGTTCGTAGTCCCAGCCGCCGTCCTCGTAGATGATGGTGAGGCCGGCGCAGATTTCAATGCAGAACGGGCAGGGGCCGATCTCGAGGCAGAGGCTGCCCTCGCCGACGAGACGGAGCCCGTCGGTGGAGAAGTTGAGGCCGCGCTTCCGCCCGATGAGGACGAACTCGGCGTGGATGCCGAGGATGCAGATGATCTCGCCGTCGAGGCCAAGGAGGAACTTGGCTCCGATCTCGGGTTCCGCGCCCGCGAGGTTGACGAAGAAGCCCATCCCCGCGCCGACCTTGATCGTGAGGAGGCAGGTCGAGGGAATGCCGAAGAGTTCGTTGATGGGAATCCAACCCTCCGCGTAGAAGTAAACGCCGGCGAAGGAGTCGTCGAAATTGGGCGGCGTCGGATTCGGCTTTTCCCTCCCGATGACCTGCCGGGCGTCGGGGGCCCAGAGGATGATGGGATCGAGCGAGCAGGACTTGCCCGCGAAGAAGCCGCCCGCGAATTCCCAGCCGTTGACCTTCACCCGCGCGCCCGCGCTGACGTAGTTTTCCTTTTTGCCCACCGCGACGGCGAGAGCGAGTTCGTTGATTTCGAGGACGGCGAACTTGAGACCGCCGGTGACCTTGACGTAGCCGCCGAAGTTGACGGGAACCGCGTTGGTCTCGTTGCCCTCGAGGGTGAACTTGACGCCGAGGTCGGCGGTCAGGTTCGGCCCGGCCTTCCAGCCGATCCTCACGTTCTCGGCGCCGATGGTGATCTCGGTGAGTTCCTGGCCCGCGCTCGCGCCGCAGCCGGGCCCGCCGCGCGAGGAGACATCCTTCACCGCGAGAAAGGCTTGAAGCCCGAACTCGGCCCCGTTCTCGCCGAAGAACGAGAGCTTGAAGTCGCCATCCACGCGGAGGCAGTTCAGTTTGTCGCCGAGGATGATGGCATGGCCGTTGATCTTCGCCACCGCGCCGGTCTGGGAAATGCCCCCGTCGGCGGCTCCGGTGAATTTCTGGAAGGTGCCGTCGAGCCCGGCCAGCGCCTTCGAGATGGCGGCGCGCACGGTGTCGTTGATCTGCTGGAAGACACTGTCCATCGCGACCGCGAGCGAATCATTCAGGTCCGCGAGCCGCTCGCGCAGGATGGTCTGGGTTTCGGCGGCGAGGCGCGAGGCAATGAGGCGCTCGCGGAGGATGCGGCGGATGTCCTGTTTCAGCGACTCGACCGCGGCCGGCGCGCTCAGGTTCATCGCCGGCACGTTGTAGGTCGCGAATCGGTTGGCGATTTCCATTTTCGCCGCGTCGATGTCGGCGAGGATCTGGGGTTCGAGCGCGGTCAGGCGGGAATTCACTTCCTTAGCGAAGCTCCCCGTGGCGTCCAGCGAGGTCAGGACACGGGCGAAAGAGGCGTCGAGTTCGGCCAGGGTGGTGTCGAGGGCGGCGAAGGTGTCCCCGAGTTCGTCGATCTGCACGTCGAGGAATTGCCGGACAACCGCGCCACCGAGTTGGGCGATGACCGGGGAATCGAACTGCCGGAGAAGCTGCTCGGCGAGGTTCGGCAGGATGGCGCGGCGCCCGCTGCCGTCGGTGGCGAGGATGTTCCGGATCGCCTGGACGGTGGCGCGCCCGTCGGTGACGCGCTTGCGGATCTCGCCGATCATGCTGGCGGCGTCGGCGGCAGTGGTGAGCGCTTTCCCGACCTCCGCGCGGAGGGCGATACTGCCGCCGGCGGCGTTGAACGAGCGGGTGAAGGCGGCCGCCAGATCGGTTCCCTTCGCGGGCGGGGCAAGATTCAGTTCGGTTCTCAGTCCGAGGGCGAGGTTGTCGGAGAAGGGATCGATGGCCCGGTTGAGCGGCGCTTCGAGAAGGGCTCGGATGTTGTTCTGGAGCATCGACTCCATCGCATCGAGCCCTCGCTGCATGGCCTCGCGCCCGACGCCCTGTCCGGCGTTCTGGAAGGCGGTGAGGACGCCGGTGGCCTCGGTCAGTTCGTTGATGGCGAGATTTCCGATCGTGAAGTTCGGGAGGAAATCCTTGGAGAATCGCAGGTCGGCTTTGGTGGGGCCGA
>JAHEDC010000023.1:15504-27202 GCA_024641425.1 Verrucomicrobiales bacterium
CCCTGGAGGGTGCTGAAAAGGCGCGCGCCGCGGTTCCACTTCAACGGACAATCGACGATCTTGACGATCCCCTTCCAGTTGCGCGTCGCCTTGACGAGATAGGCCGGATTGTTGTTGGCGCGGTAGGCTTCCTTCGTGACGCCGGGCGGGACGCCCGCGCGGTCGGGATCGAAGGTCGCCTGCGTCCAGTAGGTCTGGCCCGCGATTTCCCATCCCCCCATGATGTCGAGGGCCGAGGTCGTGTTGTTCTGGAGCCCGCTGGTGTGGAGGTGGACGAGGAGGTCCTCGAAAAAGGCGACATCGGTCTTGGCCGCGAAATGGAGGAACCCGTTCGGGGGCACCGCCGGCGGGTTGGGGTTTTCCGGGGGCGGGGCCTCGCTGGGGAGGCTGAAGTAGGCGGGCGTGTTCGGGACAAGATTGTAGGTGCCGCCCTGGGGCCCGCGCAAGGGGATTGTTCCGGGAAGATGGAGGACGGAATCGAGATCGGGGAACTCCGCGAGATAGGCACCAAGGTCTTTTTGCGGAAGCAGGCGTCCGTCCGCCGCGATGGCGAGGCGCGCGGCCAAGGTGGGCTGGACATGGGAGACCCACGCCTCGCAGCCCACGACGAGCACTTTCGGGCTCGGTGCCACGGGCGGGCATTCGTTGCCGTTGGCGAATTCCATCGTCAGGGGACGGATCTCGGCGTTCCAGTAGAACAGGGTCTTCTTCACCGTGACCGGGGGAAGCTGGAGCCGCTTCATACTGCCGAAGCAGTTGAGGAAAAGCTTGTCGAAATCCTGCGAGAAGCGGCTGTAACCGCCGACACTGAGAACCCCGTTGATCCCGGAGTCCGCGTTCTGGCTGTCGAGATAGGCGAGGCGGTAACGGTCGACCTGCACCTTGAAGCCATCGATGATGAAGGTGCCCGCGATGCTGCCGCGGGTGACCTGGTGGAGCCCGGAGACCCCGCCTGCGCGCGCGTAGTATTTGCAACAGGCGCGGAGGGGTTTGTTCGCGAAGACGACATTCCCGATCCGGCAGGTCGCGAGGAGCGCGCCGTCGGCGGCGACACCGAAGTTGAAACCGGCGTAGCTCGCCAGGCCGGTCGCGTAGGCGGTCGAGCCAGGACGTTCGGGCGGATAGATGCCCTGTCCCCCGTCCGGCATGGTCTCGCTGCCGGTATTCAACAGGAAGCCGGGACGGTCGAAAGCGGCGCGCGTCGTCGCGTCACCCCTCAGGCAGAATCCCGGAGCCATGAAACTGCCGGCACTCACGCCATGGACGGTCTGCGCGTAGGCCCCGGGCCCCCGGTACCCCCACGGAATGTCAGCGGGAGCGGCGAGCGTGCCCTCCCCTACGAGCCCGCCGTCGGGGGTGATGCCGAGCGCGGCGGCGGTCGCATTGAAGGCGAGGGATTGCGGGCCGACGGGAACGCCGGTGCCGGCGCAATCGAGACAGTCGCGCCCCTGCGGAATCGTGATCGCCCCGACGAGCGGAAGGCTGCCGGTAGTGACGAACAGATCGTCGAAAATGGAGACGGTGGCGGCCCCGGCGGCGACGTTCGCGCCACGCGGAAAATGGGTGGTGAAGGTGCGCGCGGTGGTGCCGATCCCCTCGGCGGTAAGCCGGGCATCGCCTTTCGGGCCCTGGTTCACCTCGACGGGGCCCGCGACCGTGGCGGCGGACTCGAACCAGGCGTCGTTGGAGGCCTTGCGGGTCGCTCCCGCCGGGAGTCCGGTGGCGGCGGCCAGATCGTTGACCTCCTTCTTCCGTACCGACTGCGCGAGGGTCAGGGAGGACGCGCGCACCTGCCCGAGATCGAGGTCGCAGACGATACTCCCGGCCTTGAAAAGGAGCGGCTTCGATTCCTCGCAGACGAAGGCGCCGCCCGCGAAGTTCAAGGCGAGAATCGGGTTCACCGGTCGCAGTTCCTGGGTGAGCGGTCGACCGGAGAAGAGACCGGAGGGTTCGAGGAGGCGCACCTGATCGCTCAGGGTGTAGCCGAAGCCGGTGGGGAAGAAGACGGTCACGTTCGACCGGGCCCCGGAGACGTCGAGAAGAATCGTGCCCCGCCGGATTCGCAGGCCGTTCACGCTGTCGGAATCGACGGCGGGGCCCGAGACGGTGACGGTCACCGCGCTGGCGAATGTCGCATCGCGCGTGACCGGATCGATGGTGACGGTCACGGTGCCGCCGAAGCGATGCTGGGGGAAGCCGGCGATGAAGCCGCTGCTGGGGGCGATGGGCAGGGTGACGTTGCCGCCCGACATTCCGGGTGGGCCGCTGAGCGCGGTAAAAGTGGTTTCGATGCCGCCGAAGAACAAACGTCCGCTCAGCACCGTGAAATTGGCCGCCGCCGTGGTGAGGCTGCCGTCCGCCAGCACCGAGGCATCGGATTCCTCGTGGGTCATGGTGATCGTCGCGCGGTAGGTGCGACCGGGCTGGAATGCCGCGAGCCCCCCGGCGGGATTCAGCGGAATGGCCGCTGTCACCGCCTTCGAGACCGGGCCGATGCCGACGGTGTGGCTGTCGATCGAGACCGCTTGGGTGAAGGTGTCCTGCGCCAGCGGAATCGGGGTGCCATCACCCGCGTCCTCGACGGTGACGGTGAAGGTGACGGGCACGTCGACGGCGGCGGGAGGAAGTGCCGGATCGTCGTAGCGGATCAGGGTTCCGGTGACGTTGACCTCGGGCGGCGAGGGCGTCGGGGAGTCGGTAATGATCCAGGTGCGGCTGAAGGTCGCGGTGCCAAGGGAACCGAGCACGTTCCACCACGGGTCGCCCGCCGGATCGGTGCGGCGCACCGGCGCGTCCGAGACGATCCAGGCGGGACTGTTGACGAGCGTGCCGTGCCGGAAGGCGGGGGAACTGTCCGCAAGGAGGACGCCCGCGCCGTCGTCGAAGCGCCAGGAACCGACAAGCCCGCTCTCGTTGCCGATCGGTCCGCGCTCGCCCAGAAAGCGCACCGTATTGGCGTCGAGTTCGCGCGACCAGACCGTCACCTCGTCGAGGTCGCCGTTGAAGCTTTGCGGATAATTATGGTAACGCCCGATCTGGAGCGGTTGGTTCGCCGCCGCCGTCGGCGCGGTCGGGATCCCGTTCGTCCAGCCGATGGAATCCTTGAGCACACCGTCGGCGTAAAGTTTTCCTCCATTCAGACCAACCGTAAAGACGATATGGTGCCAGGCCCCGTCCGCGATGAAGCCGCTCAAAAGTCCGAGGGGACTGCGCAGCACCCGCCCGGTAGGGGTAAGATACCAGGCGTGGGCCTCCCCTCCATAAAGGAAAAGCGACCAGCCGTTGAAACTGCCGTCGGCATATTTCGAGACGATTCCCCGCACCAGGGCGTCCGTCTCCGTCGTCCGGATCCAGGCGGAAACGGTGAAGGGATAGCTGTTCAGGGCGGTCGCATGGGGAACCGTGACCAGGCGCACCGCGCCATCAAAGGCGAGGGCCGAACCCGGTTCGTAAGTCCCTTGCCCCGATCCGGTGCCGCCCATGGCAATGCCGAGTGCCGCCACCAGCAACGGCATCCTACCCTTGCGCCAGGAGCGAGAGGGGCACGGGGCCATCGGAGGTAGCGAAATATGCGACATTCCATCTGCTTCTTTCCCCCTTTGGCCGCCCGGTCTTTCAACTTTCTTCAGAATCCGGCAAAGGCGAAAAGGAAGCTCCGCGTCCGCTAATGGGAGCGGACCCGATAGAAGGTCGAGGCTTGTGATTGCTCGATGAGATCGACTTGAAAGCTTGGGCTTGGAACGGTGTCGGTGCTAATTTCCTGCCACGGGTCCGTCTTGCCGAGATCCAGGGACGTTTCGATGCTGTAATTGCGACCGGGTGTGCCGCTCAAGCCCGGCGAGGATCCAGGCGGCTCCGCTCCCGTCCTCAATGTCCCCCGCGAGAACGCTTCCGTTTTGAAAACGCCGAACGGGAGGAGGGGGACGGCTTGGATTTGCGCACTTTGCCCCGCCAACAGCGAGTTTATCGACTTCATGCCCTCGGCCTCATCCCGGACATTGCCATTGAGTCGGCCATTCCCGGATTCGTAGGTGCGACCAACCATTCTCGTGCCATGGAAGTCGGCCGCCGATTGCCCGTTCTGGAAACCAGGCCGCGCTCAGGGTACCACGACGGCCCGATAGAATCGCCGAGGTTGACCGGGCGCGGTGTTGTCGGTGATGAGAATACTGGAACCCGTGCCGGGAATATTGGTTTGGATCGGTGTCCAGCTGGCGGCGGGGCCGAGGCTGTCAGAGAATTCGGCGCGATAGAGCTTTCCGATGACACTCGCGAAGCTGAAGGTGACTACCCCTGCGGCATCCCGCGTGTTGGCAGTGACGTTCAGCAAGTCCGCTCGGTCGAGGGGATTGGTGCCGGCTCGGTATTCGTTCAGATTGCTCATGCCGTCGCCATCGTCGTCGTCGTCGGGGTCGCCCGCCGTGGCGGAGCCGAAGTAAAGCATCTCGAACTCGTTGGGCATGCCGTCGCCGTCGGTGTCGGGAAGAACGGTGTAAACGGTGCCGCTGATGGTGGCGCCCGCAGGGGTGGTGACGCTGATCAGACCGGTGGTCGCGGCAGCGGGAACGATGGCGGTGATCTGGAGATCCGAATCGACGGTGAAGCTCGCGGCTGTTCCATTGAAATCAACGGCGGTCGTGGCGGTGAAGCCCACGCCAAAAATCAGGACGCCGCTGCCGACGATGCCGCGCGAGGGAGAGAACGCGATCGGTGTCGGGCCCGCGCCGATGGTGGCGTTGCCGATGATGAGGCCGGTGCGGAAACTGTCGCCGATGACGTGCGAGGTCGTGTCCACATAAAAGGCCAAGTCGAGATTGCCGGAGACTCCGGCGTTGATGACGCCGAGGTCGAGGGTATTGCCCTCGAAGAAATTCATCGCACTGGCGAGGGAGCCGAAGGTGGTGTCGAAGACGGAGACGTTCTGACGGAAAATGCGCAGGCGCAGGGTGTCGAAGCCATTGCCGGTGGACTCAGAATCAAGGAACCCAATCAGAAGGCGTTGGGTGCTCGTAAGCTGCGCGAGATTCACCGCGATAGTCAGGGAGTTGGAAAAAGTGCGCGACGAGCCGGTACCATTGGAGGGATAGGCGCTGCCGAAGGCCATCAGAGCGAGAATGTCACTCTGCATACCCGGGCCCGCGATGCCGCCGGGGACGTTGAAGTTGGGGTGCACATGGGCGTTGCCGGCGAGCGCCGCTTCGGTATCCGCGGCCGTCGGCAGCGCGGTGAGGAAGCTTGCGGCTTGGAGTCCGGCCGCCGGTACCGTGCCGGGATGCGCGCCGCCGATCGAGGTGCGCACTTCGGCAATACTAGTGCTGCCGACCTCGGCCGTGGCCGTGGCCTGCGAGCTGGCGATGGGGCCGCCGCTCGAAGTGGCGCTGGCATACGCCGTGCCGCTGGCTCCGCTCGCGGTCGCGCGGGCGAGACCCATACCGCCAAAGCGCCCGCCGAATCCGGTTCCGCCATTGGCGGAGGCAGTGGCGTTCGCCGGTCCAAGGCCAATACTCGTGGCGGTCGCGACAGCGTCGCCGCTGCGGCCATGCGGGGCACCGCCGACGCTAAGGGCTGCCGTCCCACCGGTTGCCTGCGCACTTGAGGTCACAGGTGAAATTCCCGCGCCCGAACTGATAGCGGTGGAACTGGCGTGGCCGCCGTTGCCGCCTGTGCCGGTGCCGCTGATGTCGCCCCCGTCCCCACCCGTTGCGGAGTCGGTCGCCATGGCCGTGCTGTCTCCCTCCGCCGTCGCGGAAGAAGTGCTGGTGGCGGTGCCGCCATTGCCGCCAAGGCTGTTATTGCCGGAGCTGACGCCCGAAGTGCCGCCGCCATTGGCAGTCCCGTTTGCCTGCGCGGCGTGCGCGTCTCCCATGCTCCGCGCCGTGGCCGTGCCTGCGCCACTCCCGCCGTCGCCACCATTGGCTCCGCCGCTTCCCCGGCCCCCGCCGCCGCCGCGCACGGTGTGCCGCGCCCAGGTGAAGCCGCCGCTGTTTGTTGCGGAGCTGCTCGAGGTGGCGGGCGCACCCGGGGCTGCGCTGCCTGTCGCGAAGGTTTTTCCACCAGCATCGCCGCCCGTCGCGTCGGCGGTGACGATCAGAGAGCTGGCATTCTTCGTCCGGCTGAGCGAGTTGCTCGCCGCTCCTCCGGCCCCGGCTGCTCCCGACGTGGCATAGCCCCCGTCGCCCCCTCTCACGGTTTGTTGCAACGAGATCGCGCCCGTGCTGCCGGCATCCACCGCGTCGGTCAGCGACGGGCCAAAACCGGTGCCGGCATTCCCGGCACCGCTCGAGACCGTGCCGCCCGCACCGCCGGTGACGCTGCCGGTGGCGCTCGCCGCCGCGTTGCCGCTCGTGGCGGTGGAGAGCGCACCCATCGTCGCGCTGCCGCCGTTTCCGGCGTTGCCTCCAAAGGAGGCGCCGCCCGCGCCGCCGGTGGCGGTCGCCACTCCCATGGCGGAGCCCGTGTTATTGACCGAGAAGGAAACCATTGCGGCTCCTCCGTCGGCACCATGCATTCCGCCGAGCCCTCTTCCGCCCACGCCTCCGGTCGCGGTCGGATTGGCAGAAACGCTGCCTCCACCGGGGTTGGTGGCAGTGAGCGAGGACACGGCATTTCCAGGCGTGCCCGCAGTCGTGCCGGCACTGCCCGTGCCTTCTCCGCCCGCGCCTCCGGTGGCGTTCTGCAGCAGGCCGAGGAAACCGCCCGTCGTGCCGCCGACCTGATCGCTCATCGTCGTGCTGCCGCCCGCGCCGGCGGTCGCACCCGACGCGGCGGTGCCGCCTGCTCCGCCGGTCTGTCCAGCGGTAACGGTGACACTTCCGCCGCCCGAGGAGGATCCGCTCGCGCTCGCGCTTGCGCCGCCACCGGTGCCACCGCTGTTTCCGGCTCCGACGCCGGGTCCGCCGATGCCGCCAACGGCGTTCAAGGTGATCGTGACCACAGTGTTTCCCGCATTGCTCGCGCTGCCGCTGGTCACGCCGTCGCCGCCCCTGCCGCCACTTCCCGTGCCCGTGCTGAAGAGTCCACCGCCATTGCCACCAACGGCGAGCGAGGTTGCGAACGGGCTGCCGTTCCCGGCGGCATTCGCCATCACGGTCGCCGTGCCGGTTCCGCCGTTGCCACCGAGGTTGTTGGCGCTGCCGGCACCGATGGATCCGCCGCTGCCTCCCGTCGCGGTCCCGCTTGCGCGGGGCGCGTTGCTCGGCCCCGAGGCGTTGGCGTTGGCCGTCGTGTTCGCATTGCCGCCGAGCGCGCCGTTCGAGCCAAAATATCCGTTCCCGCCGCCGCCCCCGGTGCTGCCAGCCGTGGCCCAAGTGCGGCCCGCGTCATTCGTCGCATTACTCAGGGAGATGGCATCGCGTCCGTTCTCCCTCGTTCCGGTCGGGCTCGTGTGATCGCCGCCGGAACCCGCAGTGGCCGCCGTGCTGAGCGTGAGGCCGGAGAAGCCGCTGAGCCCGGTCTTGCTGCGCGTGAGCGAACTCGTCGCCGTGCCACCACTGCCGGGGTCGAACGGGGAAGCGCCGCCGCCGCCGGCCATCACGTTTTGAGTAAGCGTCACGTTGCCACCCCCGCCGGTGCTGTTTCCATCAATGGCGTCGATGAGACTCACCGAAGCGCCCTGACCACCGATCGGCGTGCCCAGTCCCGAGGTGCTGCCGCCGCTACCGCCGTTGGCGAAACCGCTGACCGTCACGTCCCGGTTCGGCGCCGTCGAAGTGCCGAGCACCGCGCCGAGGTTAGCGCCGCCACCATTACCGCCGTTGCCCGCCACCTGGTTGCCAAAGAGAGCGCCGCCCGAACCGCCCGCGTTGCCCGTCGCCCGAACCGTCAGCCCCGCGCTTCCCCCCGCATTCGCGGAGGTGCCGCTCGCGCTCGCGGAACCGCCATTGCTTCCATTGCCGGTGGTGCCGGGGGAGCCCGCGCCCAGCGCGCCGCCACCCGTCCCACCGCTCGCACCGGCCCCGCCCTGCGCGGTGACATCCGCGTTCGCAGAACTCGCGGAGTTGACCGCCGTGTGGGCCTGCGCGGCGGCGGAACCGCCCGCGCCCGCGTCGCCCCCACTGCCGCCACTGGCTCCCGAAACACTTCCGTTGCCTCCGGTTCCCCCCTTGCCACCTGGTCCCCCGGTGGCGATCGCCGTGTTCGTGAGGTCCCCGGACGTGGCGTCGGCGCTGGCGTTGTTGCCAGCGCCCCCCGGCCCACCCGGGGCTCCGGGGTTTCCATCAGCGCCCGTCGTGCCGGTCGGGGCTGGAGGTTGATTGTCGCTTACCGTGACAGCGCGGAGAACCGGCGTCAGCAAAGCGAGGAGAAGTACTGCGCCGAGCGCCGCGCATTGCGGCAACCGAAGGGTCATCCGGGAATCAAGGACGGCATGAACGAAGGACGAAGCGGGTGATTTCATGGCAACGGGAAGAAAATGGCAGTGATTCATCGGTCGGAATCAATGGCCTTCTAGGACCTGCTTTCTCCTGCTCCGATGGGTTTCTTGCAACTTTCCCAAAATACTTTTGCCCACCCGCCGTGGGGGGGCTTAATCCAGCTCGTTTTGAAGCCGCTCGATCTCCCGCTTCACCAGGCGCGAGGCCCGGTGTCTGGCCAGATAGACCTGGGCCCGGCTGATCTGGAGGGCGCCGGCGATCTTCTCGGCCTCCCAGCCGTCCACCACGCTCATGTGGAAGATCTGGACCGAGCGGGCGGGCAACTGCTTCCGCAGGTTCCGTAGCGCCAGGTCCAAGAGGTGTTGCCGCCACTCGCTCTCCCAGATCTCGTCGACGAGCGTGGCCCCCTGCCTTGCGGCGAACGCATCCCCTTTCAGTCCCGGCAAGTCCACGCGCCTTGCCGCCTCCCGCGTCTTCCTTTCCAGGAAATCCGCGATGTGGTTCCGGGTCACGACCGCGAGCCATCCCTTGAACGAGCCCCTGCCGCGGTCGTAGTCGAAGCGTGGCATCTGCCTCGCCACCGCGATCATCGTTTCCTGAACGACCTCCTCCGCCTCCTGCCGCTGGAGCCCGGTGCGCAGGCAGACCTGGTAGATAAGCCGCCCGTAGTTGTCCGAAAAGGCCTGCCAGGCCGCGTTGTCCGACGCGTGCCGCAGCCGCGAAAGCAAGCTGCTGCGGGTGGGGAGGAAACTATCATCCGGGGGTGTCATCGTCGTCGGAGAAAGGAGAGGCGTTCGTGACGGGACCTTAAGTTCCGGTGTGACCGTCTACGATGCGATGGTTATGCTCCACTACAACTGAAATCGTCCATTCGCGCGCGGGCTCCTGCAGGCAATTCCCGGTCGTCGGGAGGACCTTCTCGCGCCCTGCGGAAAGCCGCTTGCCAAACCCGCGTTCCTCCGCCTCCTTAGCCTCGCAATATGTGTAGCGCCCTTTTCTTTCCCGCATGACCGCCCTCGACGCCATCCTTCTTGGGCTTGTCGAGGGGATTACCGAATACCTTCCCGTCAGTTCCACCGGCCATCTCATCGTGGTCCAACGCCTGCTCGGCATCGGAATGGGGGAAGAAAAGCAGGTCGCCGATGCCTTCGCGATCTGCATCCAGGCCGGAGCCATCGTGGCCGTGCTCGGGCTTTATTACAAGCGTGTCCTCCAGATGGCGCGCGGGCTCGTCGGGCGCGATCCGGTCGGGATGCGGCTCGTCATCGCGATGGTCTGCGGCTTCCTGCCCGCCGCCGTCATCGGACTGACCTTCAACGACTGGATCAAGTCCCACCTCTTCGGACTCTGGCCGGTGGTCATCGCCTGGATCGTCGGGGGGATCGGCATTCTCGTCGTCTGCCGGATTCGCAATCGTTCCGAGGCGGAGCGGAAGGCCGGGCTGGACCTGGCCGCCATCACCTGGAAGATGGCCCTATTCATCGGGATCCTCCAATGCGTCGCGATGTGGCCGGGGACGAGCCGGAGCCTCATGACAATCATGGCCGGGGTGCTGGCGGGACTCACCCTCCGCTCGGCGGTCGAGTTCTCGTTCCTCCTCGGCGTCCTCACCCTCGGCGCGGCCACGGCCAAGGACGGGCTCGATTCCGGTGCCCTCATGCTCGAGCATTTCGGCGCGACCAACCTTGTCCTCGGTTTCGTTTTCGCCTTCGTCTCCGCCGCCTTCGCGGTCAAATGGATGGTCGGATACCTGAACCGCCACGGCATGGAGATCTTCGGTTATTATCGCATCGCGGCGGGCGTTGTCGTGGGAGGGCTCCTCTACGGCGGCGTCCTGACCGCCGCGTGATCACGGAAACACCTGGCGCACCCGGTAATAGAGTTGCGGCATCCCGATGAGACCGGGGTCACCGGGAAGAAAGAAATGGGAGAACGTGCTCGTCTCGCCGCCCGAGTCGACACTGTCGGTGATCTCCTGCCAGCTCGCCAGTTCGGTCGCATAATCCACGGCGTAGACGCCTCCCGGCTGAGAATTCCATTCGATGAAGACATTCGGCTCCGGCATCGCGGGATCATAGACGAGGGAGATGATCTGGAATATCGACGTGGGCCCGCTCGGAAAGAGCAACGCGTCTGGGCTTAGCGCGCCCAGAGATACCCGCGGCTCGTAGAGAAGGCCGTTGAAGAAATCGGCCGCAAATCCCAGTGGATGCGCGCCCACGCAGATCGTGCGGTTCAGGCTGTCCCCGAAATTCGAGATCGTGACTCCGACCTGCGTCGAGACCGGTTCGACCCCGTCGTAGTAGAAAGTGAAATCGCCCGTAATGCTCCCGTCGCCCCCGACGGGGCCCGTCGGCGCGAAGACGATGGCGGCGTAATGCCATTCGCCGGCGGGGGCATTCCCGAGGTCGTAGAGCGGGGCCGCGCTGTTGTTGCGGTATCCGGCGGTCGTCATCGCGAACTCGCGGACGAGTTTCTCGGTGCCGGCGTAGTCGATGATCGAATTGATGGTGCCGCCGCCCGCATACTTGAACCAGGCCTCGTAGGTGAAGCCGCCGTTGGAGGCGATCACGCTGTTCAACAACTGCTGCGTTCCGGGAAGGTTGATCCCCGCCGCTCCGTTGCATACAAGCGAGCGATTCCCTCCTCCCGCAGGCAGATTCTCCGTCGGAAGGTCGCTGCTGAGGGATACCATGCCGAAGGCGACCGTTCCGGCGGGACTGCCGTCGGTGCCCGGAACCGTGCCCGCCCCCACGGTGGCGGCGTCCGTATCGTTCACCCGGTAATGGAGGATCGTCGTTCCGGCCGGGGAGACCGCCGGGAAAAGGACGAGGAGGACTGCGGTAGAAGTGGCGAGCCGTCGTGAAGGAGTCATGGGATGCGAAATGGTAGCAAGTCCCCGGTCGGAGCGCCTAACGGCGGCGACGACGAAGGAGGATGACTGCCATCGCGCCCGCCATAAGGCCGACGCCTCCGGGTTCGGGCACGATGAGAAGCTGCGAGGAGGACAGGGCGCCGAGGCTTACCCGGGGTTCGTAGATGAGGCCATTGAAGAAATCACCCGCGAAACCGACGGGATGGGTTCCGACCCCAATCGTTCGGTTCAGACTGTCTCCGAAATTCGAGATGCTCACGCCGGACTGCGAGGAGGAGACCGTGTTGCTGTCGTAGTAGAAACGGAAGTCGCCGGTGAGGCTGCCGTCGCCCGCCACCGGGCCCGTCGCCGTGAAGACGATGGCCGCGTAATGCCATCCGCCGACGGGTGCCGCACCCAGGGCGTAAAGCGGAGCCGCACTGTTATTGCGGTATCCTGCGTCGGCGCCGAC
>JAHEDC010000354.1 GCA_024641425.1 Verrucomicrobiales bacterium
GTCGCCCGCTGGGGTGGCGAACTCCAGCGAGCCGAACTCGTCGAGAAACTCGTCGGGGCCGGGGAGAAACTCAAGAGCGGCCCCTTGCTCGAAGCGCTCGGACTCCGGCTCTGGCAGGATCTGAAAACCACCGAGGCCGCACCCTGGTTCGAGAAGGCGAAAGAGCTCTACCCCGAGAAAAGGGACCAGCTCCGCATGGATCTCCATCTCGCCGCCATGCTCCGTGAGGACGGGAAAAAGCCGGAGGCCGTCGCCGCTTTCCGCCAGGCCTCCGAAACCTACAAGGACATCCCCGAGCACGCGGCCGCCCAAGCGCTCGCCGACCAACTCGATCCCCCACCTCCCCCGCCTCCGGCGCAGCCATGACGGAAAGGCGTTTCAGCCCCGACGCCCTCCGCCGTGCCCTGCCCGGTGCGGAACGTTACGCACGTTTCCGCAATGCGGTATACTCCAGCGCCGTGCGCGAAGCCGAGCTTCCCCTCGGTCTGGAAGCGATCCCGCCCGAGCAGGAACTGCAAAGCCGCTGGTTCGCGGGCGAATTCGGGCGCGAATTCACCACGACCGACGGGCGGATGGTCGAGATCGTCCAGTTCGGCTGCTGGAACCACGCCGCCGGGCCCGATTTCTGCGACGCGGTCGTCAGGATCGACGGTGCAAAGCGCGCGGGCCCGATCGAACTCGACCCCGATGCCCGGGACTGGGAAAACCACGGCCACGCCACGAACCCGGCCTACGACGGTGTCATCCTCCACCTTTTCGTCACCGCCCCCGACGAATCCCGGAAATACTTCACCCGCACCGCGAGCCACCGCGAGGTGCCGCAGGTCGTGCTCAACCTCGCCACCCTCGCGCCCGGTCGCCCGAAGTTCCTCCAGGCCGAGGCCCGTGTCGGGCGTTGCGCCTCTCCGCTGAAGGACATGCCGGCGCCGAAGCTCGACGCCCTTCTCGAATCGGCCGCGCAGTACCGGCTCCGGCTCAAGGCCGCGCGCTTCCATCGTGTCGCCGAGATCCACGGCCCCGATGAAGCCTGGTTCCAGGCCCTCGCGGAGGCACTCGGTTACGCGAACAACAAGCTCCCGATGCGCGTCCTCGCCCAGCGCCTTCCGCTGACCCAGCTCCGCGCCGTTCCGCCCATCGAAGCCGAGTCCGTCCTGTTCGGGGCCGCCGGTTTTCTCGGCCAACCGAGTTTTGAGACCGCCGCGCCCGACGCCCGCCCCTATCTCCGCGAACTCTGGGAAAGCTGGTGGAAGCGCCGCGACGCCTTTGTGCGAACGCTGGAATGGAAGCTTTCCGGCACCCGCCCGATGAACCATCCGCAGCGCCGCGTGGGTGCCCTTGCGACCATCGTCTGCCACTGGGATCGTCTCGCCCCGCCGCTGAAATCCGGCCGCCCCTTCGTCCGCAAGACCTTCGAGAAAGCGTTCGCTTCTCTCGAGCACCCCTACTGGAGCCGCCACTACACGCTCAACTCCAAGGCCTCCCCCCGCCCGATGCTTCTCGTCGGAAAATCGCGCGTCGCCGATATTCTCGCCAACCTCGTCATCCCCGCCCGCATCGGGGCCGAGCCCGCGCTCTGGGACATCTACCGCAAACTCCGCGCCGAACTCGACAACCACAAGGTGCGCCGCGCCCGCCAGCGCCTCTTCGCCGCCGCTCCCGGCGGCCCTTCTGAAAAATGGCTCTACCAGCAACAGGCCCTCCTCCAGATCTACGACGACTTCTGCCTTGCCGACGAGTCCGACTGCGCCGACTGCCCCTTTCCCGAACAACTCCGCCAGTGGGAGTAAGCGGCCATGAAATACCTCGATGAATACCGCGATGCCGCGACGGTGCGGAAGCTCGCCGCTGCCATCGGCGCTGCGGTGACGCGACCGTGGGTGCTCATGGAGGTCTGCGGAGGACAGACGCACGCCATCGTCCGCTTCGGGCTCGATTCCCTGCTTCCTCCGGAGCTTACCCTCATCCACGGGCCGGGCTGTCCGGTCTGCGTCACGCCGACACCAATGATCGACCGCGCGATCGCCCTCGCCCGCCGACCGGAGGTCATCCTCTGCTCTTTCGGCGACATGCTGCGGGTGCCAGGCTCGCGGGGCGATCTCTTCCGGGCGAAGTCCGAGGGCGGGGACGTGCGCGCGGTCTACTCGCCGATGGACGCGCTGGCGTTGGCGAAGGAAAACCCGGCGCGCGAGGTCGTCTTCTTCGCGGTCGGCTTCGAGACGACGGCTCCGGCGAACGCCATGGCGGTCTACCAGGCGAAAGCCCGGGGGATCGCCAATTTTTCCATTCTCTGCTCGCACGTTCTGGTGCCGCCGGCGATCGAGGCGCTGATGGGCTCGCCGGAGAATTCGGTTCAAGCCTTCCTCGCCGCCGGGCATGTGTGCGCGATCATGGGCTGCGGAGAATACGCGCCGATCGCGGCGAAATTCCGCGTGCCGATTGTCGTGACCGGTTTCGAGCCGGTCGATATCCTGCAGGGCATCCTGATGTGCGTGCAACAACTGGAAGAAGGCCGCTTCGAGGTCGAGAACCAGTACGCGCGCTCGGTGCGGAGCGAGGGGAACCCGGCGGCGCGCGCCCTCATCGGACAGGTCTTCCAAGTCGTGCCGCGCGGGTGGCGCGGGCTGGGCGAGATTCCGGCCAGCGGGCTCGGACTCGCGCCGGACTTCGCCGCGTTCGATGCCGGGCAGAAATTCGCTTTCCCCGACGAGGCGGTGGAAGTCGACAACGGCTGCCTGAGCGGGCTCGTCCTCCAAGGCCGGCTGAAACCCGAGGAGTGCCCGCATTTCGGCACGGCCTGCACGCCCGAGCATCCGCTGGGCGCGACGATGGTTTCCAACGAGGGGGCCTGCGCCGCCTATTACCGTTACCGGCGCAGTCCTGTTTCCGCATCATGAGCGCCTTTTCCTGTCCCCTGCCTGCCGACCCCGCCGACACCGTGCAACTCGGCCACGGGAGCGGCGGCCTCCTCATGCACCGTTTGCTGGAGGAAACGATCCTGCCCGCGCTCGACAATCGGCTCCTCCGCCAGGGTCACGACAGCGCGGTGCTCGACGGAACAACGGGGAAACGCCTCGCCTTCACCACCGACAGCTACGTCGTGCGCCCGCGCTTTTTCCCCGGCGGCGACATCGGCACCCTGGCCGTGAACGGCACGGTGAACGATCTCGCCATGGCCGGAGCGCGCCCGCGATGGATGAGCGTCGGCCTGATCCTGGAGGAAGGCCTGCCCATGGACGAACTCCGCCGCACCCTCGCCTCGATGAAGGCCGCGGCGGACGCGGCGGGCGTCGCCCTCGTCACCGGCGACACCAAGGTCGTCGACCACGGCCACGGCGACGGGATTTTCATTAACACGAGCGGGATCGGAGTCATCGAGCACGATCTCGCCATCGGAGCGGGCGCGATCCGACCGGGCGATGTCATCCTCCTCAGCGGCGATCTCGGGCGCCACGGGATTTGCATTCTCGCGGAGCGCGAGGGTCTGGCCTTCGAGACGACCATCGAAAGCGACACCGCCGCCCTCCACACTCCCGTCCTTGCCCTCCTCGACGCGGGCGTGCCCGTCCATTGCCTGCGCGACCTCACCCGGGGCGGACTCGCCTCCGCGCTCGTGGAACTCATGCTCGCTTCCGGCCATTCGACGGAGATCCGCGAACGCGACATCCCGGTCGAGCCCCAGGTGCGCGGGGCCTGCGAATTGCTCGGACTCGACCCGCTTTACGTCGCCAACGAGGGTAGGATGATTGCGATCGTTCCGGAAGACGCGGCGGCCAACGCCCTGGAAATCCTCGCTTCCTTTCCGGAAACGGCGGACGCCCGCGCGATCGGAACGATCAAGGAAGGCGTATCCGGCCAGGTCGTGCTCGCATCCACCGTCGGCACCCGCCGGATCGTCGACATGTTGCCCGGCGACCAATTGCCGCGGATCTGTTAATGCAGAATCCGTCGGGCCGCCTTGACAGCGGTCGTGTTGCCACGTTTGTTATTACACCATGGCCATTGATACCAAAGTCCGCAAGATCGGGAACTCCCTCGGCATCGTCCTGCCGAAGGAAGTCATCGGGTATCTGAAAGTCGAGGAAGGCGCCGTGCTCCACATCACGGAAGACGCCGACGGCGCGATCCGCGTGACGCCGGATAAGCCGGGTTTCGCGGAAAAGGCCGTGATCGCGGACAGCCTGATGAAGCGCTACCGCAATGCCTTGAGGGAGTTGGCGAAATAGCGCACCCGGTGAGCGATGGAAGAACCCGTCTGGATTGATCTGGCCGATTGCCTCGCCTTTCACGGCGAACTGCTCGCGCGATTCGGCGGCCTACCCGGAATCCGCGATCAGGCGCTGCTTGAGTCGGCGCTGCATCGTCCGCAGCAGCTTCTGGCGTATGGAAAGCCGGACCTTTTCGACATGGCCGCCGCCTACGCGGTGGGTGTGGTGAAAAACCATCCCTTTCTCGATGGCAACAAACGTTCCGGGTTCATGACGGCAGCCCTTTTTCTGGAGGCCAACGGCCTGCGCTTCGAAGCCCCCGAGGAGGAAGTCGTCGAGCGCACTCTGGCCCTCGCGGCAAGCGCGATCGACGAGGCCGAATACGGGGCGTGGCTGAAGCGTTCCTGCGTGGTGCCCGGAAAATAGGGCCCTCGGGGGCGACCCACTTTTGGAGTGCGGAAGTGCCCCTTCCGCTTTGCGGCGGAGCCAGTCGCACTGGCTGTGGCGCGGAGCCTTCCGGGCGGCCGAGCCGCAAGCGGTCCCATGGCCTGCGAGGCTGAAAGGCGGAACGGCAGTGCGACTGCCGCCGTAGAGACTGCTGCGCGTTCCGCTTCCGTCCATGCCATTCCACCCCGCGTTTTGAGCGAAGAACGACAATCCATGCGGAGTGCGAATGCCGGAACCCGCTACTCTGAGATACGGTCGGCGCGTTGGGCGCGGGCCCGTGATTCAACGCCGTGTCCGAAAACAATTCCATCGTCCTCGCCCGCTCCGATTTCGGCGCCCTCATCGCGGCGCTGCAGGCGCGCGGCTACACGGTGATCGGGCCGAGGGTGAGGGACCAGGCGATTGTCTACGAGGAGATCCACTCCGACGCTGATCTGCCCGCGGGCTGGACGGACGAGCAGGAGGCCGGGCACTACCGGCTGCGACGGCGCGAGGATGCGGCCCTTTTCGGATACGTGGTCGGGCCGCGTTCGTGGAAGGAATTCCTCCATCCGCCAAAGGTGAAACTCTTGTCCGCCACGCGTGATACAACGGGCGCGATGCGTTTCGAATCCGGCGATGCCGGTGAGCCGCCGAAACGGGCCTTCCTTGGCGTGCGCTCCTGCGAACTCCACGCCATCGCCATCCAGGACCGGGTTTTCCTCGGCAACGGGGTTACCGATTCCCACTACGAGAAGCGGCGGCGGAATATCTTCACCGTGGCCGTGAACTGCGGGACGGCGGGCGGCACGTGTTTCTGCGTTTCGATGACGACCGGCCCCAAGGTCGAGGCGCGGACGCCTTACGACCTCGCTTTGACCGAGATTCTCGACGGGCCAGAAGGCCACCGCTTCGTCCTTACCTCGGGCAGCAAGGCCGGTGCGGAGATTCTCGCCGAACTGCCCTCGCGCCCCGCCAACTCCGGAGATCTCGACGAAGCCGAAGCCATCGTGAACAGGACCGCGGCGAACATGGGACGGAAGCTCGATACCGAACGGCTGCCCGAAGTCCTGCTGGAAAACCTCGAACACCCGCGCTGGGACGCGGTGGCCGAGCGTTGCCTGACCTGCGCGAATTGCACGCTCGTGTGCCCGACCTGTTTCTGCACGACGGTCGAAGACACGACCGACATTACCGGCGACCACGCCGAGCGCTGGCGGCGCTGGGACTCGTGCTTCACGATGGACTTCACCTGGATGCAGGGCGGCGGGGCGCGGCAATCCGGGCGTTCCCGCTACCGGCAATGGTTGACCCACAAGCTCGCGACCTGGCACGAGCAGTTCGGCTCCTCCGGCTGTGTCGGTTGCGGGCGCTGCCTCACCTGGTGCCCGGTTGGCATCGATCTCACGGAGGAAGCCGCCGCCCTTCGCCATTCCGCAGGTGAAACCGAACCCGCAACGCCATGACCACGCTCGAACCCATCCTGAGGGAGCATCCCTTTTTCGCGGACCTTCCCGACGACGATCTGACTCTGATCAGCAGCTGCGCGAAGAACGTGCGCTTCGAAGCCGGAGCGGTCATGGCCCGCGAAGGGCAGCGGGCCGACGAGTTTTTCCTTATCCGCGAGGGTCGCGTCGCGGTGGGAATGCCGTCGCCGCGCGGAGGTCGGCTCACCATCGACACGCTCGACGCCGGCGAGGTCGCCGGCTGGACGTGGCTCTTCCCGCCTTATGTCTGGCAGTTCGACCTCACCGCCGTCACCCCCGTGCGCGCCCTTTCCATGGACGGGCGCTGCCTCCGGAACAAATGCGACGCCGATCCCCGTCTCGGCTACGACCTGATGAAACGCTTCTCCCGCGTCATGGTCGAGCGCCTCGCCGCCGCGCGCCTGCAGGCGATCGACCTCTACGGAAACGGGAAGCCCCAAACGGAAGGTGGAACGGCGGAATGACGGGCACGACGCGGGATCCCATGATGCCCGTCCCCTGGCGGGTGGTGGAACGGCGGGACGAAACCCACGACACTTTCACCGTATCGTTGGAGCCCGTCGAAGGTGGCGGAGCGCCGCGTTTCGCGCCAGGCCAGTTCAACATGCTCTATGCCTTCGGTGCCGGGGAAAGTGCCATTTCCATCAGTGGCGATCCCGCAGCGCCCGACGGGCGCCTCGTCCATACCATCCGCCGTGTCGGCACCGTGACCGCCGCGCTGTCTCGACTCCGTCCGGGCGATCAGCTCGGTCTGCGCGGGCCCTTCGGGAATCCGTGGCCGATGGAATCCTTGCGCGGGCGCGACCTGCTCTTCGTCGGGGGCGG
>JAHEDC010000355.1 GCA_024641425.1 Verrucomicrobiales bacterium
CTCCCGGGGACGGGCTTCGTTAACCTTGATCGGTCGGCCACCCAGGGTCGAGCCGTCGAGTTCCTTGATCGCGTTCTGGCCTTCCTTCCAGTCGCTCATGGTCACGAAGGCAAAGCCTTTGGAGCGACCGGTTTCGTGATCGACGATGATTTTCGCCTTCTCAACCCCACCGAACGAGCCGAAAGCCTGTTTCAGTGTTTCCTCATCCATGTCGTATGGCAGGTTGCCAACATATATGTCCATGTCTCTATTCTACTGATGCAATGTTTCTCGCCATTGTTTGGATAGGCTCCCCCGTGGAATGGCGAAAAAAACCCGGAAGGCCCGGCCGGAGCGCGCATGCCCGCATGGAGAAAGCGCTTCAGGCATTCTGTCATTGTCAGCCCGAGCGTAGCGAGGCGGTGGCATTCGCCAACCGCACTCCCTTCCGAAGGGAACTTCAACCAAACTCCTTGATGAATTCGGGCGCCTTGTCAATCAAATGCGGCGCGTCTCCATCGAAAGAAACAGGCGCTCCACAGCCTCCCGCCGGGGCATCCCGGGCTGGGCTCCCGCGGCGCTCGCGGCCAAGGCTCCGGCGGCACAGGCAAAGCGCACGGCCGCGTGGAAATCCCTTCCCTCGGACAGCGCCACACCGAGGGCCGCGTTGAAGGCATCCCCAGCCGCCGTCGTATCAACCGCCTCCACGCGAAAGGCCGGACAAAACCGGGCCTCTCCTTCCTCATCGATTCCCACGGCGCCCGACGCTCCCATCTTCACCACGACCCTGGCCGCGCCCCGTTCTCGCAGGCGCTCCGCAGCGAGGGTCGCGCCCTCCACATCGAGAACGGACAGTCCCGTAAGTTGACTCGCTTCCACCTGGTTCGGCGTCATCACGGCGACACGCCACAGATCCCTCCTCAGCCCTCCGAGGGGAACGGGCGCCGGATCGAGGATAACAGGCACCCCGCAGTCGCAGGCGATCTCCAGCAAGGCGCACACCGCGTCCTGCGGGATCTCCAACTGGACGAGGACGCAGTCCGCGGAGCGCATCGTCTCCTCCAGCGCATGGACATCCTTCCCATCGACCAGGCCATTCGCTCCGGAAACCACCGTGATAGCGTTTTCCCCGTCATCGGAAACCGTGATCAAAGCGATTCCCGTCGGAGCGTCCGGAGTCACAATCACCGCGGATGTGTCCACTCCTTCGACCGCGAGGGAGGCAAGCAGTGCCCTCCCATCCGCATCGTCTCCCACACGCCCGCACAGGAGAGAACAGGCACCCAGGCGCGCGACGGCCACCGCCTGATTTGCTCCCTTCCCCCCCGGTATCCTCGCGAATCCGCTTGCCCCGACGGTTTCGCCGGCGAGAGGAATCCGAGGCACCCGGGCCACGAAGTCCATGTTTATCGAGCCGACAGTGAGGAGACGGGGCGCATTCATCAGTCCGAAATCCTATCCTGCTCCCTCCAGCACGCGAGGACAATTCCCCGTTCAGTGCCGCGAGACGGTCCTCAAATACGCCAGGATATCGCCTTCATCCGTTCCGACGAGTTTCGAGCGCTCCGCCATTTCCGTGACGATCCCCTGCCACTCCGCGTAGCTGTGATCCGCCACCGGCGTGATACCGTGGCACGTCGCGCAACGTGTGACGAAGAGACTCCGCCCGTGCGAGAGCGCCGAGACATTCCCGGTGGCACCCGTCACGGGCGGAGCCATTTCCTCAAGCGATTGGCAACCTGCCCCGAAAAGGCAGGCGCCGATCACCCCAACAACTAACAAGCGTTTTAGACGAGAATAGGGCATGCCTCCGGCGGCTAGAAGTGCAGTCCAACGAGGGTCCGAAGCTGGAAGTCTGGCTCCTCGTCAATCCCGGAGACCTGCCACAATCCGGCGACGGTTGCCCAGAGCCTTCCCGAGCGAAGGGTCACGTTCGGCCCGATGTAGAGCGCGGAATTTCCGGCTTCCTCCCACTCGGGAATCTCGATCTCGTGGAGCAATTCCGCCCCGACCCCGAGGCTCGGCTTTACCAGATAGCTGAGACCAAGCGTCTGCACGAATTCGCCCTTGGTTTCCTCCAGACCGGCCCCTTCCCACTCCGCTTCCAGGCCAACATTGTAGACCATCGACAGTGGCCCGAAGTCCTTCTGAAGGAGCATTTTGCTCTCAAGTTCAAGGAAATCCTCGTAGCCTTTGATCTCGCCATAAAGCGAGGAGCCAATCCAATCCTCGTTCGGGTCGGTCAGGTTGTAGATCGCTTCCAACGCCACATCGTGGAAAGACGATCCCTCGCCGTCCTGCCAGCGCCAGTCCGCGAAGTAGAGACCGAGTTGCAGCCGCTCGCTTACCCCCCACTCGAGTTCGTGGCGGAAATCGATGCGGTCGAAGCCCTCCCCTGTTTTCCACGTCGCCCAGGTTTCCAGTTCGAGGCTGCCCGGAGTGAAGGGACTGGCCCCGTAGCTATAGGCAAAACGGCGTTCGGCCGCTTCTGTGAATCCTGCGGGCAGGAATGCCAGAAGGCCAAGAGTTAAGAGGGTTTGATTCATTTTCGTGTTCTTCATGGTTGGTCGTGTGGTTTCGTATGAACGAGCTTAGAGGGCTCATGATGCTAATGAGACTCAGTCTCATTAGTGGCGTTAGTTTGGTTGCTTCTCCTAAGGCGTCAACCCATTTTCCTTTATCCGAAGTATTTTCCTCGTCCACCGCAATGATCGCGGTTCCCGTCCTTGTCGTCCCTTTACGAACACGGTAGATGTAAACAAATTGCCCTCGTCTCCCCACTTGCTCCCAATTCCACGATGAACGCCATCCGCCCGATCTCCATCCTCTTCCTCTTGGTCACAGGACCGTCCACCGGGCGTGCCGAACACCTCCTCGTCGAAGCCGAAAGCTTCACCAACCCCGGCGGGTGGAGCCTCGACACGCAGTTCATCACCACGATGGGCTCACCCTACCTTCTTGCCCACGGCCTCGGCGAGCCAGTCGCGGACGCCAGCACCACTGTCATCTTCCCCTCCCCCGGCACCTACCACGTCTTCGTCCGCACCTTCGACTGGGTCGCGCGCTGGGAGGCTCCCGGCCAGCCGGGCCGTTTTGAGGTGCTGGTCAATGGCAAGCCGCTCGGCGAAACCTTCGGCACGACGGGCAAAGCATGGGATTGGCAGAAAGGCGGCACGGTCAAGATCCTGGGAGGCGAGACCACCCTCGCACTGCACGACCTCACCGGCTTCGACGGTCGCTGCGACGCCCTTTTCTTCACCTCCGACCCCACCGGAGTCCCGCCGAACGAAAGCAAGATCCTCGGCCCTTGGCGCAAGGAAACCCTCGGCCTCCCGGACGCGCCGGAGGACACCGGCCCCTACGATCTCGTCGTCGTGGGCGGCGGATACGCGGGCATGGGTTCCGCCCTTTCCGCCGCACGCGCCGGGTGCAAGGTCGCCCTCATCCAGGACCGCCCGGTGCTCGGCGGCAACGGGAGCAGCGAGGTGCGCGTCTGGGCCATGGGCTACATCCGCCGCGGAAAATTCCCGCGCATCGGCGAGATCATCGAGGAATTCGCCGACAAGGCGACGAAATCCCCCGGTACCTTCGAGGAATTCGGCGACGCCGCCAAGAAAGCGCTCGTCCGCTCCGAGAAGAACATCGACCTTTTCCTCAACAACCACGCCTACCGCGTCGAAATGGCCGACGGCAAGGTCGCCGCCGTCCACTCCTTCGACACCCGCACCAGCCGCGAGCGCCGCTTCACCGGGGCCTTCTTCGTCGACTGCACCGGCCACGCCACCATCGGCCACCTCGCCGGTGCCGACTCCGAAATGACGCCGGAGGGCCGCATGGGGATGAGCAACATGTGGCGCTGGGAAAACGCCGCCGAAAACCAGACCTTCCCCGAAACCCCGTGGGCGCTGCAGCTCGCGATGAAGGACTTCCCCTACCCCGTCGATTTCCACGGCCAGTGGTTCTGGGAAAGCGGCTTCGACAAGGACCCGCTCGGCGACGCCGAAGGCATCCGCGACTGGAACCTCCGCGCCGTTTACGGTGCCTTCGCCGCCATGAAGAACGGCGACGGCGCGGCCAAGCACCCGAACGCCCGCCTCACCTGGCTCGCCTTCATCGGCGGCCCGCGCGAATCCCGCCGCCTCCTCGGCGATGTCATCCTGACCCAGGACGACGTGGTCGGAAAACGCGACTTCCCCGACGGCTGCGTCCCCAGCACCTGGACCATCGACCTCCATTATCCCAAGACCCAGTACTCCCAGAAATACCCCGAGAATCCATTCATCTCCTACGCCAAGCACGACGACCGCATCGACCGCCAGTACGGCTACCCCGTCCCCTACCGCTGCTTTTACTCCCGCAATATCCCGAACCTCTTCATGGCCGGCCGCTGCATCAGCGTCACCCACGAGGCCCTCGGCACCGTCCGCGTCATGAAGACCTGCGGCATGATGGGCGAAGTTGTCGGAAAGGCCGCCGCCATCTGCGTCGAGCGCCAATGCACGCCCCGCGAGGTCTACGCCCAGTATCTCCCGCAGCTCCTCGAAATGCTCGAACTCCCCGGCAAGGCCCACCGCGACTCCGTGACCGACCCCTTCACCATCCCCGACGACGCCCTCGCCAAGGCCGGCCCGCGCGGCCCCATGTCCGGTCTCAATCCCGCCGACCTCCCCGGAATCGTCATCGACGACAGCGAGGCCCAGAAGGACGGCAAATGGACCGGCGGCACCGGTCTCCCCGGCTACTTCGGCTACGGCTACCTTTACGCGGGCGCCGACTCCGGCGCTCAGATCATCTTTGAATACACGCCCGAAGCCGCCGGAAAATTCGACCTCCGCCTCGCCTACCTCAGCCACGAGAACCGCGGCACCGCCGTTCCGGTCACGGTCGCCCAGGGCAACTCCGTCACGAAGCACAACGTCGACATGACCAGGCCCGCGCCGCTCGACCACGCCCTGCTCTCCCTCGGGACGTTCCAGTTCGACGCCGGCGTTCCCGTCCGCGTCACCCTCGGCACCGAGGGCGCGAAGGGCAACGCCCACGCCGATGCCGTCCAGTTCCTGCCCGTGAAGTAAGCGTCGATGCCCGGAGCCCGCCCGCGCCTGAAATCCTGGCTCCTCCGCCTCGTCCGCGCCGGAATTCTCACGGCCATCGTTCTCCTCATCCACTTCCAGTCTCGGGAGGGGAAAGCCCGCGCTGTCCCCGACGACGGCACCGCCCCCGACATCGCCGTCGAGGAACTCCTCGGCTTCTTCCCCAACGCCACCCGTCTCGACGGCGGTCGCGTCCTCGGCCCCCACGACACCCCGCTCGGCCGCATCGTCCAGACCGCCCCGCAGAGCGACGCCGTCACCGGCTACTCCGGCCCCACCAACACCCTCCTCGCCTTCGGCCCCGACGGCCGCATCCTCGGCCTCAAGGTCCTCTCCACCGGAGACACCCCCGAGCACCTCGATAAAGTGCTCGCCGACCCCGCCTTCCTGCGGTCCTTCCACGGCCTCGATTGGGAAAGCCTCCGTGCCCCGCGGAACCTCGACGCCGTTTCCGGCGCGACCCTCACCAGCCGCGCCCTCGCCGAGGGCATCCTCCGCCGCGCCGGTGGCGAGGCCCCGTCGTTCCGTTTCCCCGACGCGCCCGCCGCCTCCGACGTCACCTCCCACTTCCCCGACGCCGCCCGTCTCGTCCCCGTCGACGCGCGCCCCGGCTTCCTCCGCGTTCTCGATGAAAACGGCACCGTGCTCGGCGGCGTCGCGCGCACTTCCCCCCACGGCGACCAGCGCACCGGCTACAGCGGCCCCTCCGAAGTCCTCATCGCCCTCGACCCCGACCTCGACACCGTCCGCGGCCTCCTCCTCTTCCGCACCTACGACACCGCCAGCTACGCCGACCTCGTCCGCGACGATTACTGGTTCCACGATCTCTTCCAGGGCCAATCCCTACGCTCCCTTTCCGATACCACCATCGAAAACGAAGGCATCGAAGGCGTCTCCGGCGCCACCATGACAAGCATCACCGCCGCCCGCGCCGTCCTCGAAGCCGCTCGCGCCTTCGCCACCGCGCCCGTCCAGACCACGCCCCGCCTCGGCCCCGACGACTACGGCACCTTCGCCGTCATCCTCGCCGCCCTCGTTATCGCCTTCCCCCCCTTGCGGGGAAAAAGAGGCGTCCGCATCGCCTTCCAGCTCCTCCTCATCAGCTACCTCGGCCTCACCGCCGGGCACCTCCTCTCCCAGTCCCTCCTCGCCGGCTGGGCCCAGAACGGCCTCGACTGGCGACAGGCTCCCGGCCTCGTCGCCCTCGCCGCCGCCGCCCTCCTCGTCCCCCTCTTCACCAAGCGCCAGCTCTACTGCCACCACCTCTGTCCCCACGGCGCGGCCCAGCAACTCCTCCGCAAGCGCCTCCGCTGGCAGTGGAACCCCACCGGCAAAACCGCCGCCCTCCTCCGCGCCGTCCCCTTCCTCCTCCTCGCCTTCATCGTCGCCGCCGTCCTCCTCGGCCTCCCCGTCAACCTCGCCTCCCTCGAACCCTTCGACGCCTACCTCTTCCGCATCGCCGGCCTCGCCACCATCGCCGTCGCGATCCTCGGCCTCGTCGCCTCCCTCTTCATCCCCATGGCCTACTGCTCCTACGGCTGCCCCACCGGCGCCCTCCTCAACTTCCTCTGGGCCACCGGCCGCCCCGACCACTGGAACCGCCGCGACACCGCCGCCCTGGCGCTCCTCGGCTTTGCCGTTCTACTTTTCTATCTCCGCTGAACACCCTCAGCACTTCATTATTGGCACCGCAGTTGCCTCCTTCGATAACAGTCTCCCCACAGCAACGTTTTACTTTTAAAGGGTCTGACCCGAATGGCGCTGACTTAAGCGGCTTTTCGGCGAAAAAAGAGTGAGGAAATCCCAGGGGCGTGTTGATTCAAGTGTGACCAAAAAGCAACCGTTTCTCCCGGGATTCCCCACGACCATTT
>JAHEDC010000356.1 GCA_024641425.1 Verrucomicrobiales bacterium
CCGAGCCAGGGGCCGATGGGAAAGCCTCCGGCGGAAGTCGCGGCGATTGCCGGGGCAAGGGCGGCACCCGCCGGCGTGCTGGTGATCAGCCAATGGGAATCGACGGCATTGTCTCCGAGCGGAGTACCGGTCGCATCGACACCGGTATTGAAGAGGCCGGGGATCGCGGTGCGCCCGACCGGGCCGTGCGACCCTGCCATTTCGACCCGGAGACCGGAGTAACCGCCGGCACCCACGGAGCCGGACGCTTCGTTGACGACGAAGTCGATGGTATTGACTCCGACCTGGAAGGGGCCCTTGATGGTGAACTGGGGATCGAAGGCAGGGAAATTCCCGCTGAAAGTGATTCCCGTCGCCACTCCGTTGACGCGCACGGCCGAGGTCGTGTTGTCGCTCGTCCCCGCTCCGCGAATGAAGACCTGGCTGGGATCGACGCCCGCGGGAATGGTAAAGCTGGTGCGGTAGATGTAGTCTCCGACATTGCCCGTGGTGTCCTGCCGCGGCACGATCCACGCCGAGGTCGCGTTGTCTCCCATCCAGGCGCCGATGGGAAAGCCACCGGCAGCGGTCGCGGCGAAGGGGCCCGGAGGAGAGGGATCCGTGCCGGGAGTGGAAACAAAGGAATAGTGTCCGTCCGGGGCGTCGTCGGCGAGGGGGACACCGGTGGCGTCCACGCCTGTGTTGTAGAGGTCGCCGATGGCAACGAGGGATGCGGCGTGGACGGCGAGGGATGGCACGGAAAACGCGGCGGCGAGGGTGGCGGACTTCTTAAGGGACATTTTTTTGGAGAACGGGGTGGAGGTACGCGGATTTGCAGAAGGTTGAGGGGATCCGTGTCAACAGGGGAATTTCCGTGCGGAAGGGGTGGTGGGGCAGGGGACGGGGAACGCTTGAAGCCACGCGGGCCCCGAGGGTCATTCTTCGATGAGAATGCGGGCATGGCCACTGTCGACGATGTAGAGCTTTTCCCCGTGAAGGGTGACGCCGTGGGGGCGGTGCAGTTTCCTCTCGGGGGTTCCGTGGCCGCGTCCGAGGATCGTGGTGAGGGCACCGGAGGTGGGATCGAAGCGGCGGATGCAGGCATTCTCCTCGTCGGCGATGATGACGGTACCGTCCCCGTCGAGGCAGAGGTGTTTCGGGCCGCTCATCAGGGCCTCCGTACCGGTGCCGTCGCGGTAGCCTTTCTTTCCTGATCCGGCGACGGTGCGGATGGTGCCTTCCGGCGAAACGACCCGCAAGGCATGGCCACCGCGCTCGAGGATGTAGACGTTGCCCGCAGCATCGGCGGCGACGGCGCGGGGATCGACGAGCGGGCTTTCGGCCGCCGGTTCGCCGTTTACGGGTACGCCTTTTTCGCCGTTGCCGGCAACGGTGGTAACGGTGCCGCTCGCGAGATCGATCCGGCGGACGCGGCGGTTTCCGATGTCCGCGAGATAGAGGGTGTTTCCGGCCGGATCGAAACTGACGCACATGATATCGTGGAAGAGGGCGTCCGTGGCGGGCCCGCCATCGCCGGCGAAACCGGGCTTTCCACCGGTGCCGGCGAAGGTCGAAACGACACCGGTCGCCGCATCGATGCGCCGGACGCAGTGGTTCCAGGTATCGGCGATATAAAGGCTGTCGTCGTTCCCGACAGCGAGGTTGTGCATGCCATTGAAACGCGCCTTCTTCGCCGGGCCTCCGTCCCCCGCGAAGGCCTTCGTTGATTTCCCGCCGGCGATGGTGGTAAAGCTCCCGTCGGGGGCAAGGCGGTGGACGCGTCCGCCTTCGAGTTCGACGATGAAGGCATTCCCGCTTTGGTCAAAATCAATGCCGAAGGGGGAGAGCAGCGGGGTCCCGTCCGGTGACGACGGACCTTCGGTCTCCGCATCCTCGCTGCCGAGAAGGATCCTGGTCGCGAGGTCGCCGGGTTCCTCCGCGAGGGCGAGGGAGGGGGCGAGCAGAAGAAGGGAAAGTCCGATAGCGGGCGAAAGACGTTTCATAGGGTTAATTCCGTCGGGAACGACCGACGGGGGTGAGGGCGAACTTCGAGGGCGTTGACCGGCTTTGCTAGGGGTGTCCGCTGGTTCTCGATTACTCCGAGGCGGGCATCGAGGCGTTTGGTGCCCATGGCCACGAATTGCCCCAAGGGATCGACGAAAGTGCCGCCGGAAGCGTTTCGGTCCGAGATCTCGTAGGCTCCGTCGCCGTCGGTGTAGAAAATCCGCCCGTCGGGGCTGAGGGCCAGATGCATCGCGTCATGATTCAGGAACCGGAAGACGCCTTCGTCCTTCATGCGTCCCAGGTGGATGCGGCCCAGCCGTTCGCTGCCGTCCTCAAGGTAGCCGTAGTAAAGCCAGGGGTCGCCGGGGAGCGCAGAGGTCGCCACCGAGGCGTTGCTCGTCGTCGGAGTGCCGAGGGTACGGACGAGCGAGAGGTCGTTCGCGGCGACCGATCCCGTGGCGGCATCGAAGGCATAGCTGCTGCCTTCGGCCTGAAGGGGAATGCGGCGCACCTCGGCTTTGAGCTCAGAGGGGGGCGTGCTTATTCCGAGAACCAGAATGAGAAACGAACACAAGCGCGCGAGGGAAGGCATCGCCTGATTGTAGCGGATTTCCGTCTGTTGCGACAAGTGAAATCCGATGATCGCCGGCTTCCGCCGGCTCCCTGTTTGCATTGACTGCGACCGCGGGGCAGGCCTATCGTCCGGGCCATGAAAACCATTCTGGGCCTTGTCCTTCTCGTCACCCCGATTGTCCCTGCCGCCGAGTTGCGTGTGATGACCTACAATATCCACCATGGCGAGGGTACGGACGGGAAGTTCGATCTCGAACGCATTGCGAAGGTCATCCTGGCCGAGAAGCCCGATCTGGTGGCAATCCAGGAGGTTGACGTGAAGACCGGGCGTTCCAGCGGCGTCGATCAGGCGGCGGAGTTGAGCCGCCTCACCGGAATGCACGGGCGATTCGGGAAGTTCATGGACTTCAACGGGGGGGAATACGGACAGATGGTCCTCTCGCGGTTTCCGATCAAGGCGGTGACGAACCATCCGCTTCCCCGCGGCCCTGAGCCCCGGGCAGCCCTGGCGGTGGAAGTCGATCTGCCGGATGGCGAGCCACTCGTCTTCGTTGGGAACCACCTCTACATGACCGAAGCCGAGCGATTGGCTCAGGCGAAGGCCTTGCGTGAGGCCGTGGGCGCCGATCCCAAGGCGCGGGTTATTCTTGCCGGTGATTTCAATTCCAAGCCTGGGGAATCGCCGATGGGGCATCTGCGCGAACGTTGGAGCGATCCCGGCGCGGATGAGACGGCCGCCACATGGCCATCCGACGAACCGAAGGTCGAGATTGATTACATTCTCGTGCCGACCGATTTTCGGAAAGTCCGTTATGAAGTGTTGGGGGAAAAGGTCGCCTCCGACCATCGTCCGTTGATGGGTGTCTTCGATTATGGGGGAACGCAATGAGGGAAGCTCGGGCCCTCCCGATTGGAACGTGGGCAACGGGCGCGGATGACGCGGTGAAGCGCAAGCGCCCTTCGGCACAGGGGGCTTCTTGCACCTGCGGGATGCCGCTTCTATGGTGAGGGCATTTCCTTTCCCCATTCCTGCCGTCCTTCCGTCATGCGTTTCTGCGTTCTTGCTTTGGTTCTAGGCTTCCTTCTCCCGCTGGGGGCGCAGGAACTTGTGGTGCCGGTCTCGGTCACGACGAATGTCGCGGAATTCTATCCCTCCGTGAACCTTATCAACGGGAGCGGTCTTCCGGCGAATCTTTCCCTCGCCAACTATGCGACCGCCTCGCATGCGGCCGCCAGTGCCTCGAACGCCTGGGTGACGAATGCCCCGGGGGCCGATTACTTCGCGACGGGCGCCCCGCCGCCGGTGCTTGTCTTCGCGCTGGGGGGAATGCGGGAACTGACGCACTTTGTCGTCTGGGGGTACCATTTCGGAAATCCGAACAACAACGAGGCGAAAACCTTCACCCTGGAATTCTCAACCAATGGCGGAGCCAGTTACGCCAATCCGGTGCAGGTCGTCCATCCGCGAAGCGCATCGGCTGCGGACACGCTTGCACTCGGAAGCGCGCGTCCGGCGGACACGGTGCGGGTGACGGTAACCGACAATCACTACAACACGGCGGGGGCGGGCGGCGGCGACCGGGTCGGGCTCGGGGAAGTGCGCTTCATCGGCACGGTGCCGCCGAATCCGCACCCGATCATCGCCGCTCCCTCGAGTTTCGACTTCGGCGCGTATCCCTCCGATCCGGGGCCGCTTCAGACCAATCTGACCGTTTCCAATGTCGGCGAGGATCAATCCCTGCAACTAACTTCCATCACGATTCGACCGGGGACGCCGGGGTCGGAATTCTTCTCGCTGGTCGATGTTCCCACTACGATCAACGCGGGCGAGAGCGCTCCGATCAGGGTGGTCTTTGATGCGGACGGGGCCGAAGGCTGCTCCTTCGCGCTTCTTGATATCACGAGCAACGACCCGGAATCGCCGCGCGTCACCGTGCTCCTGACGGTGGCCCTCAACTGCGTGCCCGCCGAACCGGAGGCTCCGGAGTTCTCCCTCCCCAGCCAGACGTTCTCCGGAACGCTGGGCCTTTCCTTGTCGACGTCGACTGTCGGCGCGATCATCATCTTCACCACCGACGGTTCGCTGCCCTCGGCGGCGAACGGGACGGTCTACGACGGTGCGATTTCACTGAACGCGACGCGCCAGATCCGCGCCGCGACCGTGGTGCCCGGACGGAATGCCGCCGTGGCGAGCGAGACATACATCCGTCTCGCCTCCGACGTCCAGAGTTACCAGTCGGAGTTACCGATCCTCGTCATCGATAACCTCGGCGGCGGCCCGATCCCTGACAAGGGTTGGACGACGGGCACGCAGACCGGAGCCGGGCTCGTGCAACCCGAGAGACAAGCCGCCGCCCTCTTTCTCATAGACCGTGATCCCGCGTCGCAGCGGGCAAGCATCGGAACGCCTCCCGACCTCCGCTCGCGCATCGGCATCCGCGTGCGCGGCGCCTTCTCGTCGACCTGGAATCCGAAGCCGTACAGCATCGAGGCCTGGAAGAAGGACGCGGATGAAGACCGGAAAGTCTCCCCACTCGGGATGTCGGGTGAATCCGATTGGCTGCTCTATTTCCCCCATCCGAGTTACGACCCCACGATGCTCGGAAATACTTTCATATGGGAACTGGGAAGCCGCACCGGTCGCTACGGGACGCGCTTCCGATTCGTCGATGTCTTCATCAACGAGTACGGCGGCGATCTTACACTCGCCGACAGGAAGGGGGTTTACGCTTTCGCGGAGAAGGTAAAGCGCGACGCCGGGCGGATCGATTTCGAGTCCCTCTCCGGGGATGGGACGTCCGGTGGCTGGTTGCTCGGAATCAACCGGATGGATCCGATTCCGGCCTCGGGCTTTCCGACCGAGAATGGCGCGACCTCGCCGCAATTCTTCCATACTGCCGGGCCGGATCGCATCCAGCAGACCCCGCCGAATGTGGCCGGGCAAGGCGATGACATTCCCCGGCAATCCAACGCCTTCATCAACTTCGATGACCCGAACGGATACACGATCAACGCCGCACAGCGTTCCGCCATCGAAGGCTGGTTCCGCGAGTTCGAGGATGTCTTCTACGACAACGCGCGCTGGCTCGATCCCGTCAATGGTTACCGTCGCTATCTTGATACACGCGATTTCATCGATTACTTCCATCTGCTCAATCTCGGCAAGCAGGGGGATGGATTGTTGCTCTCGATGTTTCCCTGGGTCTCGTCGGGCGAGCGACGATTGCATATGGGTCCGATGTGGGATTTCAACAACGGCGCTTACTCGGGCAGTGCCACCGGCACGCTCTTCTACCGGTCCGACCGACTCTGGTATCCGCGCCTCTTCGCGGATCCGACTTACCTGCGGGAACACATCGATCGGTGGTATGCCTTGCGCCGGGGGCCGCTCGCGAACGCAGCCATGGGGGCTCTCGTGGACGCGCAGGCCGCGCAAATGCCTGATAGCCTGGTGCCGGGACAGGGGATCTCGGTGGCGACATGGCGGAATCGGATCAGCGCGATGAAGAACTGGCTGGCAACGCGCGCGGAT
Source organism: Verrucomicrobiales bacterium (assembly GCA_024641425.1). Taxonomy (GTDB): domain Bacteria; phylum Verrucomicrobiota; class Verrucomicrobiia; order Verrucomicrobiales; family DEV007; genus JAHEDC01. The sequence continues at coordinate 6,089 of JAHEDC010000356.1, forward strand.
TGGATCGATGGTCAGTGGCTCGCACCCCCGAGTCTCCTTTGGAATTCCGGAACATCGACGGTCGGGATAAGTCACCCGGTTTCCGGGGTCATTCATTACACGGTGGATGGCAGTGACCCGATCGAGGGCGGTGGAGCCGCGACTTATGATTCCCCGATCACGCTCGCCGGTTCCGCGACCGTCAAGGCACGGCTCTATACCGGGAGTGAGTGGTCGGCGATCAATGAGGGGACTTACATTGTCGGCGTGCCCGCAAGTGCGGCAAATCTGGTCATCTCCGAAATTCATTATCATCCGGCTCCTCCCGAGGCGGGCGGGGAGTTCATCGAGTTACTGAATATCAGTCCCTCCGATTCCATTGACCTCACGGGTGTCGCCTTCACGCGTGGCATCGACTATGTGTTCCCGACCGGGACGACGCTCGCACCGGGGGCACATATTGTTATTACCGAGGCGGAGTTTCTCAACGGAACCCGCCTCGCGAATGGCGGCGAGGGACTCACGTTGCGGGACGCGGCCGGCGCCCTTATCCGCGATTTCTCCTACGACGATGCTCCACCGTGGCCCGTGGCGGCCGACGGAGCCGGCTTCAGTCTTGTCCTGAGGAACCCGTCGACGAATCCCGATCCCGCGGATCCCTTCCATTGGCGGCGGAGCACGCGGATCGGCGGAAACGCCGGAAGTGATGACGCGAGTTCCTATGTGACGGGAATGTCACTGCTCGACTATGCGCTCGGGGATGTGTCCCTGCTTTCGGTCCGTGCCGATGAGGGGGCGGTGGAGCTTGTCATTCCCTTTCTGGCAGGTGCCGAAGACGCGCTCGTCACCCTGGAGGCTTCAGACAATCTGAT
>JAHEDC010000357.1 GCA_024641425.1 Verrucomicrobiales bacterium
AGCGCCAGTCGTCGCCCTGCTCGCGGATCCAGCTCCAGGTCTCGGAGAGCCGCTCACCGTCGAATTCCTCGGTGAAGTTTTGCCCGCGGGAGGAATCGGCAAGGATGAGCACAAGGGAGGAAAGGGAGATAACGAGCGTCTTCATCAGGGGGATCATTCGAGTGGCAGCTTTCGGTATCTTAAGGGATCCGCTGTGGACGACGAGCCAATTTGCTCCGTGTTTTTCGCTTTCCAGTGCGGCGAATCGCGGATTAAGTCGGGCCGTGAAAGATCTGAAAGCACTGGAAGCGGCGGTTGCGGTATCGCCGGACAATATTCCCCTCCTCCTCCTCCTGGCGACCGGATACGTCGAGGCGTTTTCCTTCGATGAGGCCCGCGAGCGCTACGAGCAGGTGCTGCGCCTCGAGCCCGCGCACCCGGTCGCGAAGACGGGGATCGCGGAGATCCTGAATCTTTCCGGGAAAGGCTCGGAGGCGATCCTGCGCGTGGAACAGGTCTGCGCGGAATCGCCGGAACACGCGCCCGCGTGGTTCCTCCGCGCGCGTTTTGCCATGGCCGAGGACAACGGGGCGGAAGCCCGGGAATTCTACGACCGCGCGGTCTCGCTCGATCCCGCGCTCTCGGACGAAGTCTTTTTGAAGAAGATCCGCGAGGCTGGCGGCAGGAAGGGCGCGGGCGCCGAGGGCGGAAGGAAGCGGATCCTTCCCACGGACGCGGGCGGAAACCAGGCCGGCGCCTACCGCGACCGCGAGGATGCGGACGACGCGTTCTTCGAAGCGGGCGAATTGGCCGAGGGCGCGTCGCTTTCCGACATCGGGCTCGAATTCCTCCAGAAGACCGACGTCAACTTCGAGCGTGTGGGCGGGATGAAGCAGGTGAAGGAGGACATCCGGATGAAGATCCTCTACCCGATGCAGAACAAGGACCTCTTCGCGGCTTACGGAAAGAAGGCGGGTGGTGGCGTCCTTCTCTACGGGCCACCCGGTTGCGGAAAGACACTGATCAGCCGGGCCACCGCCGGCGAAATCAAGGCGAACTTCCTCTCGGTCGGCCTGCACCAGATCCTCGACATGTGGATCGGAAGCAGCGAGCAGAAACTGCACCGGATCTTCGAGTTCGCGCGGCAGCACGCGCCGGCCGTCCTCTTCTTCGACGAGGTCGACGCGCTGGCGGCGGACCGGAAGGACCTGCGCACGAGCGCCGGCCGCACGCTCATCAACCAGTTCCTGGCCGAAATGGATGGAAGCAACGACGCCAACGACGGCCTCCTCATCCTCGGGGCCACCAACGCGCCCTGGCATCTCGACTCCGCCTTCTTGCGGCCGGGGCGCTTTGACCGCCTCATCTTCGTCCCGCCTCCCGACACGACGGCGCGGGCGGAGATCATCCGCATCATGGCCGCGAACAAGCCGGTGACCGGCCTCGACGAGGACGCGCTGGCGAAGAAGCTCAGGGATTTCTCCGGCGCGGACATCAGCGCCGTCTTCGAGCGGGCGGTCGAGGCCGCGCTGGAGGAGGCGATGAAAAGCGGAAAACTCGTCCCGGTCACGGGCAAGAACCTGCTGAAGAAAGCCGGGGAAGTGAAGCCCTCGACCCGGCGCTGGTTCGAGAGCGCGAAGAATTACGCGCTCTATGCGAACCAGAGCGGATTCTACGATGACGTGCTCGAATACATGGGGATCACGAAGCCATGAGCGGCGAACACGGAAACATCGCCTACCTCCGCGGCTCGCACCTGCTGAACCTCGGTCGCCACGAGGAAGCCGCGTCCTTTTTCCGCGAGGCCATCGCGCACGACACCGACAACGCGGGCGCCTACGCGAACCTCGCGCGCTGCCTCATGGAGATCGAGGGCCAGAAGAAGGAGGCGCTGGTTGTCATCGACCAGGCGATCGGCGTCGATCCCGAGGAAAGCTACCACCACGCGCTCCGCTCGCTGATCCTCTCCGAGCTGAAGCGCCACGCCGAAGCCCTGGACGCGGCGAAGGCGGCGGTCGCCCTCGATCCCGAGGACGCATTCAACCACGCCATCGAGGCGCGGGCTCACCTTGGGCGCGAGCGTTGGAAGGAGGCCGAGGCGGCGGCGCGGCGCGCCCTGGCCATCGACGGGGACCATGATTTCGCCCGCAACCTGCTCGCCACCGTCCTCAGGGTGCAGGGCCGGATGGATGAGAACGAGATCGCGGTCGATACCCTGCTCGCGAACAACCCCGAGGACCCGATGGCCCACGTGAACGCCGGATTCTCGGCCCTCCAGCGGCGCGACCACAGGAAGGCGGAGGAACATTTCCGCGAGGCCCTTCGGATCGATCCCGAGTTCGAGGGCGCGCGCATCGGCCTCATCGAGTCGTTCCGGGCCCGCTCGTGGTTCTACCGCAAATACCTCGCCTACTGCTTCTTCATGCAGCGGTTCTCTTCCGGGAACCGCTGGGTCATCATCATCGGGCTCTACCTCGCCTTCCGCTTCGGGCGCGTGCTCATGGCCGCGATTCATCCGCTCCTCGCGGTCGCCTTTGTCGTCCTCTATCTCCTTTTCGTCTTCTGGGTGTGGCTGGCGCGCGGGGTCGGCAGCTTCATCATCATGCTCGACAAGTCGGCGCGCCTCGCGCTGACCCCGCCGGAAAAACTGGAGGGAATCTTCGTCGGAGCCGGCTTTACGGCCGGCTTCACGCTCGGTCTGCTCGGGGCCGTCTGGGAGAACGACGCGCTCCTCTTCGCCGGAGGCGCGCTCGCCTGCGGCGCACTGCCCGCCTCACTCGTCTTCACCAACGAATCCACGAAGGGACGCGTGCTTTTCGGCGGCGTCCTCGCCTTCGTCTACCTCAACGGATTCGGAGCCGCCCTCGGAACCGCCCTCGCGCCCGAGTCGGACTTCACCGCCCTTGCGATCGGCGGCTGCCTCCTCGCCGGGATCGCCGTCGCGCTCTGCACCTGGCTGGGCAATGTCCGCGCCCTGCGGGAGTAACGGATTTTGCCCTCGTCACCATCCGGGACAAGCGCTAGTGTGGGCCCATGCAAGTCGAACGCGTGAAATACATCATCTGGGCCGCCGATATGGATCGGGCGGTGAACTTCTACCGCGATGTCTTCGGCGGCGAGGTCACCCGCCGCTCGGAAGTCGTGAGCGAGGTCGTCATCGGCGGCGCCATCATCGGCATCCACGGCGGCGGCGAGGGGAAGAAAACCTGGACCGGCCTGAGCTTCCAGGTACCGGATGTTGTCGCGGGGGCGCGGGAAATCGTGACCGCCGGGGGCGAGCTGACCCGCGAGCCGGAGCCGGAGGATGGCGAGCCGCCGCACCTCGCGATGTGTGTCGATCCCGAGGGCAACCAGATCATGCTCAGCCGCAAGCGCGGACACTAGCATTGCCCGAAAAATGGCCGCGCCGAATCCGAACGCGCCCGACCTCATCGAGAATTACCTCGAGGATCGCGAGCCCTTCGCCCGGCCCATCCTCCATCGGCTGCGCGCCATGATCCACCAGGCGCATCCGGAGATCATCGAGGACTGGAAGTGGGGTTGCCCCGCCTTCTGCCTGAACGGACGCAACGTTTTCCTGCTCGGCGGCTTCAAGAAACATGCCTCTCTCGTCTTCTGCGAGGGCGCGCGGCTCACCGACTGGGCCGGGCTTTTTGAGGCCGAGAAGGCCGGGGGATTCATCCGCGTGCTGCGCCTGAAGTCAGAAAAGGACATCGATGCCGGGACGCTCTTCGAATACCTCGCGCAGGCCTGCGCGATCGCGGAGGAAGACCCGCCCCCTTCGGCTCCGAAAACGGGGAAACCGGCCCGCGAGGTCGTCGTCCCGGAAATCCTCGCCAGAGCGCTGCGGAAGGAGAAACCGGTCGCCGCCTTTTTCGAAAGCCTCTCGCCCAGTTGCCGTCGCGAATACTGCCAGTGGATCGCCGAAGCCAAGCAGGAGGCGACCCGCGAGCGTCGACTCGAACGCACCCTGGAATACCTCCGCGCGGGAAAAAAACGCCCGTTCGGGTGAGGCCCGAGCCTCAGGGGGCGATGATGGCGTAAAGGCGGACGAAAATCCTCCCGTCGCCGCCGTGCGTGTCGCTGATGGCGTAAGTGAGCATTTCCTCCATCCCGCCGACGGAGCGGGCGACGAGCGGCGGGCTCGTTCCGAGATCCGTCCAGGTCACCATGTCCGGGGAGACTTCGATGCCGATCACGGCGTCGTCCGCCCCGAGGGCGCGGGAGAACTGGAAGTTGCTCGATCCGGCGACGCCGGGGACGATGATTGTTGATCCACTCCCGAAGGCGTAGTCGAGGAGGTCGGCGCGCCCGTTGGCGTTGGAATCCGCCAGTGGGTCGCCCGTGAAGCCGGTGGAATCACCGCTCCCAGGACTGCCGCCATCGATCGCGCTCGGACGCCAGTTGGCGGCGACATTGTGGTCTGGGTCGGAGGCGGGATTGATGAGAACAAGCGAGCGCCCCTCACCGTCGGCGGATTTCGGCCAGGGGAGGACGTCATTGTAGGTGAACTCGCGCAACACGACGCCTCCGGTACCTTCGAGACGGATGGTTTCCCCGTCGTTGTTCAGACTGCCCGCGTAGGAGCCGGCGATAAGACCGTTCAGCCCCGCTCCGTAGACGGACTCAAAGGCGATCTGGTTCTGCACGACGAGGACGCGGGCGCCGGGAGCAAGCGAAGTGACCGCGGAGCCCGCGAAGTTGAAGGTGACGCCCGCCGTGAAGGAAACGCCGGAAAGGTCGAGCGTCTGGGTGCCGATGTTCATCAGTTCGATGAATTCCGCGTCCCCGTTCGTCGCGGGCCGGTACATGAACTCGGAGACGACAAGATCGCGGGTCGAGAAGAAGGCCTCGGTGAGAGCGGACCAGACGCCACCGGAGCGGACGCGGGCCCGGAGGGTGCGGGAGCCCTCGATAAGAACCGGATTCGGGTTGCTCGTGACCGTCTGCTGCCCTGACAACTCCGGGACAATGAGGAAATCCGAACTGCCGGTGGTCTGGTTCAGTCCATGGATCGCGAGGACGTTGAGTCCGGAGCGGAGAAGCGCGGGGCTGACTGTCGTAGTGCGGTCGAAGGTGGAAACACCGGACTCGTGCGAGCCTGTGGCGACGGAATTCCACAGCGGCGAGGCGGGCGCGAGCGCCTCGTCGATCTTCGTTCCGTTCAGATAGGCAACGTAGCCGTCATCGTATTTCATCGCGAGCGAGAGGGCGCTGAAGTTCGGCGTGCCCGCAATGGTGAACTCATAACGGAGATAGACGGAGCCGCGGACATCCATCATGGGCACGGTGACATCGCGCTGGATCAACGGGGTGTAGCTTTCGGGAGGATTCCGCTCGTAGCCGACACCCACATCGCCGGAGGCGTTCGACTCCCAGCCGGTTTCGTCGAAATCAACCGCGGTCCAAGTGAGGGCGAGGTTTCCATTGGCGGGGACGGTCGAGAAGAGACTGGTGGGGGCGGCGGGAGCGGAACCGACGAGGGTCGTGTTCACGGTGCTGGTCCCGGGGTTGTAGGTAAGGGCATTCGGATTCGTGGCCCCGCCCTCGAGACGCGGGTCTTCGCCATTGGTCGTGTAATAGACAATGTCGGGCCCGGTCATGTGCAACGCGTATCCCCTGGGGACGTAGCCACCGTGCTGGAAGAATTCGGGAGCATCGATCGCGGGATAGAGGTTATTGGCCCGGAGTTCGTTGATGATGCCGCGGGAATCCGTCTTGCTGTGAAGGATGGGAATGTAGTGATCGACAATGACATCGCGCTCGACGGCCCAGTGTTGCTCACGGGTGAAGTAGATCGGACTGTTGAGCGTGGGAGGGTAGTCGTCCGCGTCGATGTTCGTCGAGGTCCCCGGTGTGCTGGCGTAGGGCGTGGTGGCCTGGGTGTCACCCCAGCGGGCGGATTCGGCCACGATGGCCTTGTCGATCTCATTGGCGACGGCGAGGTAGCGCCCCTTGCTCCCTTGTTCACTGAGCGCGCCGCCGTTGAAAAGATGCTTGTGGACACGGTCGGCGAAAAGGAGGCGGAACTCCTCGTTCAGGCGGAGCCGCTGGAACGGGATGGCCACCCCCGTGTTCGCGCTATAGCGGTTCCAGGTGAACTTATCGAGGGCGATCTCCTGGTCCCAGACGAAGAAGCGGTAGCGACCGTCACCGGTGGCCGGGTTCTTGTTGACGGCGGCATAGGCGTTCTTCGTCGGCCAATCCTCGGCGTCCGCGTAGAAGTGCAGGAGCATGTAGTCCGCGTAGTTCGCGAGATCAATCTTGGTCTTGGCGACCTCGTAGACTGCAGGCGTTGCGATATTGCCGTTCACGGTCGCGATCATCGAATTCCAGAGCGGACCGGGCGTGCCGATATCGGCGTTGACCTCCCAATCCTCCTTCTTCCCGCCCAGATGTTCGGCGAAAGTGTCGTCCTCCAGGCGCTCCGTAAGGTCGTGGAGCCCGAAGTAGAGGCCGTTCACGTAAAGATGGACGAAACGGCCGTGACTCGTCGGCTGGCCCATCGCGCCCAAGCTCTTCTTCATCCAGACGTCGCGGGTATACTGGGAATCGTTCGGACGATAGCGACCGGCGCCCCAGGAGACCAGACCCCAGGAATCGGTGAAGCAGGCGCGGAGGACAAGCTTGTTGAACTTCGTCACCTTCGTATCGGGGAAAAGCGGGTAGTCAAGCTTCGGATCGCCGATGGCGGAGGTGAAAGTGACACGGAGCGAATGCTTGTGCATCCGGGCCGGGCGGCGGCTGGCGTTGCCCTGGATCTCGACCTTGCAGTCTTTCTGGAAACCCTTCTTGCCATCCGGGAGAATGTACTCGATCGAGCATTCCTTCTCGACCCGATCCTGGGGATTGGCATAAATGCCCGTCGCGTCGGAAATGAAGTCCGAAGGGAGCAGGGAGATGGCGACCGTGGGAATGTCGAGTAGCGCCTCCCGCATGGAATAGA
>JAHEDC010000358.1 GCA_024641425.1 Verrucomicrobiales bacterium
AACGCCGGCGGAGCTCCATGCGTCCGGCCCGAACAGGGCCTTTGAGGAGCGGCACCGAGCCGCGACGGCGCTCCTTGTCGTGTTGTCGTTACGTTGCCTTCCAACCCTGCAAAAAACGGCACAACCGTGGCCTTGGGGAAAGAGCCTCGGGTCGACCGGAATTGGGGCAAGACCGTGAGCCCTTCCACTCCAAAAGAGACGCAAAATCTTCCTTTCCTTCCCGCCCCGAAGTGCGCTAAGGTGAAGGTATTATGAGCGCCCATGGCCACCCTCGAATCCTCGCCGCGCTTCGGAGCGCCGGTCTCTGCCTTTTCTTGCTCCTCGCGGGCCACGCCCTCGCCGATCTCAAGCCTCTCCGGGACAAGAGCAATCTCAGCCGCGAGCCCGGAGCCATCTATCTCGAGGACTTCCTCGACAAACCGGTGCGCATGCAGCTCACCGGTGCCGTGCCGATCTACACGAGCAGCGAGCGCACGCGGGAAGTCGGCATGCTCGTGAAGAACCAGGAAGTCGAGATCCTCGCCATGACCGATACCCAGTACCGGGTGCGCGGCCGCGCCCAGCACGGGCAAGTCGCCGGTTGGATCCTCGCCGAGCAGGTCGTCTCCAAGGACAAGGACTTCCGCACCAATCTCCGCAAGATGTACGAGCGCCAGATCGTCGTGCAGGAACTCATCGAGAACCAGCAGGTCGCCCTCGGAATGAACATCGAGGAAGTGACCGCCGCTCTCGGCAAGCCGAGTCGGAAATCGACGAAACTCACCAAGGAAGGCCGGAACGACGTCTACGAGTATTCGACCTACGAGCGGGTTCCCCAATACCGCTACGCCCGCGATCCCCAGGGCCGCGTCTACAAACAGGTCTACTATATCCAGGTCGAGACCGGGAAAGTCGAGATCGCCTTCAAGAACGAGGTCGTCGAGAGCATCGAGGACAAGGAAGGCACGCCCGGCACCGGCGAGGTCAAGATCGTCCCCTTCCCGATCGAGCTGTTCTGAAGGCCATGCGGAACTAGGGATTCGACCATTGACAGCGGCCCGACGGGGCGCTAATTAGTGGGCCCTTCAAGCGAAGGAACGCAGCAACGGCGAGGTAGCCAAGTGGTAAGGCAGAAGTTTGCAAAACTTCCATTCGCGGGTTCGATTCCCGCCCTCGCCTCTTTGCTGACAACCCCTGATCATACAGGGATCGTCACTCAGGAGCATGCCCCATTGTGCATGAAATTGTGCACAGTCTTCGATCGCGTTTAATGGTGTTCGAGGGTATCCGATTTCGTCTTGGGTCGCTCCGGAGACTCGGCAACCGGATGCTGTGTAGTGTTCCAACCGACGCGGCAGCAAGATGGTCCATCATTGGGACAATCGAGGACGAACCCCTGACCGGCAACCTGCCCGAGAACCTGGAGTTCGGGTTTATCAACGTTTCCCCGGCAAGCCATGTTGGCATCCTGCGCAGTGCTCGCTCGCGGGAAGCGAAAGACCGCGCCCAATTCTGGGGCTATCTTCACGCCGAGAACTGAAACAGTGCGCGGGTTCTCTACGGGCGATTGAATGATCCTGACTCAAAGGAAGTTGCTCAGGAAATGACGATCCGGAAACGTGCCGCCAAGGTGCGGGCCGCCTTCGACCGCGGCCTCTACCGACAGGCCCGATGGCATCTGGCGGAAATCATGCCCCTCCTGAAATCCGAGGAAACCGAGCACACGCTGCCGAAGGCCAAAGAGGATATCGATCAACTTGAGCGAGCCCTCGCCAACAAGGAAGGGGAGTAAAGCGGTTGGACGTCGTGAACACCCGAATCAGACGGATCACCTCGATATGGCCATCGAGCAGATGCTTTCGCCTTATCCTATTCCGGCGTTGTCCTCCGATGGAAGGCGGCGGTGGACCCGGTAGGCGAACTCCTCCGGGTTCCAGTTCACATCGCGGCGGGCACCAGAGTCAAATGCGGCGGCGGCCTGATTGATCGACGCGGTGTGGTCCTGTTCCTCGTTTCGCTTCCGGTTAGCGGCAGGTCGGTTCGTCGTCTAGAAGGCTCTTGTCTTGACGCTGTCTAAGATTCGGGTGCATGCGGGGAGCCGTGGTTGACCGAGCGGGAGGAGGGTTTGAATGGATAGAGGAATTGATCCTCGGGACTGGGGGCTTCATGCACCCCGTATGCGTGCGGGTATCCCCGTTCAGGAAGACGGGTGCCGAAGAAGAAGTCCCAGACGATAAGGTTCGCGCCATAATTGCCCTGACCGCGCCGTGAGCCACGATGCTGGTGGGTACGTGCTCGGCAGAACGAAAAAACGCCCAAGAAGGGTTCCCAGGCGCTCGAATCCGCGGACGCGCGAGAAATCGAGACTGGCATGCCGGAAGAGATCGAGCGATGCCGGTAAGGGTCGCACCGACGAAGAACGCTTCCGGGTGGGCCACCAGCGTATTGCGGGACGTTACCCAGACATCGACCCGCCTCGCGGTGTGGTGGCAGCGATGAAGTTTCCAGAAACGGGGCGATTCATGAACGAGGCGGTGCTGCCAGTCGGAGAGGAAATCGACGAATACGAAGTTGAGTGGAAACGCTCCCCACCAGCCAATCTTCAAGATTCCCGCGTCGCCCGGCCACAGTGCCGGCAGAACGCAGGAGGCCAAAAAATAGCCGACCCATGGGATGCTCGCGCCTTGGACCGCAAATCCACTCAAGTGGATCACCCAGTCCCAACCCCCATGCCTCGGAACCTGTCGTCACCCCAGAATTGCCTCGCCAACGAGGAGGAGGGCGAATGAAAGGAACGGAATGTAGATAATTCAGCTCGCTTCTATGAGCGAACTGCACATCGCGAACGCATTGCGGGCAATGCCTATTGGCGCCCTCGAATCTTCGCGAGCCACCAACGGAAACCGACCAACAGGAACCGCCAGTCGCGCAGGAATTCCGGGGGTTTGCCCTCTACCGCGTGGCCGATGAACTGGAGGCCCCACCCCAGCGCGAACAGGCCCGCGGGAAGCGGCCACCAACCCGGAAGCACGAATAGGAGGAAAAACAGAGGCAACGAAAGCGTTATCAGGGGAATACCCAGCGTATGGCAAAACCGATTGAAGGGGTGGCGGTGGCTCTCTCCGTATTGGGAAACCCATTCCTCTTTCGATCGCTTGCCGAGGATTCGCATGATTGGTCGTGTTGATCCGGGAGTCCCCCCGAAACACCTTTCCCAGTGAAGACTGGCCGATGCGCCAAACGGAATCAAGGCCAATATTTCCCGCGACGGGGCTCGTTCTTACGGAAACCGGGACGCCCAGCCGAGGAACCGTCAAAGTCGCGGACCCTCGGCAGCGGTTCCGCACGCGACAATGGCACGGGACTTCCAGCCGGTTGGAAAACTTCCGCTCCTTTCACTTGCCCGCTGTCCTGAACCGCCTACGCTGCGTCCCGTGCCTGCCCTTTTGGAACGCCTGCGCTGTGGGGTCATCTTCACCGGCGCCTTCATCGATCACCTGCGCGAGGAGCGCGCGCGGGAGCGCCTCCGCGCGGCCTCGCTGAGGGGCTCCGAGCCCAAGGTGCCGGTCATCCATTACGTGCGCTGCCTCGACGGCGAGCGGAAAGGGGAAGCGTGGTGGAGCGTACACTGGGAACGGCGGGACAAGCTGGCTGCGGGCGAGCTTTTCGCGGTCGCCGGCGTCGAGGTCGCGCTGCCGAAGCAGACGCAGAAGGGACTGAAGTGGCGGCATGTCGATTTCCGGGACGGAAAGGTCGTTGTCGGCTGATTCCGCAATGCGAGCCGTCCTCCAGCGCGTTTCCGAGGCCTCGATTACGATCAACGGGCAGCCCGGCGGCGTGATCGGCGCGGGTTTCGTCGTCCTGGTCGGCGTCGAGCACGAGGATGGCGAAGAGGACGCGGTCTGGCTCGCGGGCAAGATTGCCCGGATGCGTGTCTTTTCCGATGCGGAGGGCCAGATGAACCTCGCCCTCGCGGACATCGGGGGCGAAGTGCTGGTGGTGAGCCAGTTCACCCTCCATGCGAGTACGCGGAAAGGGAACCGCCCGTCCTTTATCCGGGCGGCCCGTCCGGGCACTGCGGTGCCCCTCTACGAGCGCTTTGTCGAGCTGCTGGAGGGCGAGCTTGGAAGGCGCGTTGCCACAGGAGAGTTCGGCGCCGACATGCGCGTCGCGCTGGTGAACGACGGACCGGTGACCATTGTCATGGACACACGGAACCGGGAGTGAACGCCCGGAATCGAACCGAGAGCTTCCGAAATGTTTGACACCGGCTGCCATTCCCTATTTGTTGTCGGCTTGCTCTCCAACCACCGGCCATGAAATCCATCCGCACCCTTCCGATCCTTTCCCTCATCACAGCTGGTCTCCTCGCGTTGTTCGGAGTCTCCTGCTCGTCCACGGACAAGTCGGGGAGCACCTACTTCACCAACGTGAAGTATTACAATCTGGATCTGGAAAAAGCAGTGATCACGACCGACCGGATGGTGCAGTTCGAGCAGAAGCACTACCTGCACGGCGCGATCTCGAAGGAGGAGCAGCGCAGCCGCGAGGGCCACTATTACACCTTCGCCTGGTCTACCACCGATACCTCGTCTCCGGCCGTGCTTCGTTTCGAATACCGCCAGAAGGAGACCGGACCCACCGTGCAGACCGTCGAACTTCCGGTCGATGACGTGCGGAAGAACAACCGCTCGACCGTTTCCATTATCGGTGAGGCCTACCACACGCTTGGCCCCGTGCGCTCGTGGCGCGTCTCGATCCTGCGGAACGGGGAAGTCGTGGCCCAGGATCAATCCTATCTTTGGGAATAGCGGTGCTTGGTGCTTGCCATCGGAACAGGAAGGAAGCACCTTTGAATTCCGTCGCTTCTCCCGGCGTCAAATCGTTGTGAACTTCCCCTCTCCCATTCTGATTGGCCACTGGCCGAACAAGGTTGTCTGGATTCGCGTCCAGGGAAAAGGGAGCTTTCAGAACAGCCCTCAGCTGCGCGAATGCGTCGACCGGATGATCCTCGCGGGCGAGAGGCGCTTCGTTGTCGATCTCGCGGACTGCTCGGTCATGGATTCCACTTTCATGGGAACGCTGACAGGGGTCTCCCGCGGATTGCGTGCCTATGACGGCGCGAGACTGGACGTGCTCAATGCAAACACCCGAAACGTCCAGCTCATCCGCAGCCTTGGGCTCGACCATGTGTTCGATCTCGATACCGATGGAAAAATGTGGAGCGAGGAGCGGCGCGCGGTTGCAAGCCACTTCAAGAATGCCGAGAGCTTGGCTCCTCTTCAGTTGAACAAGCGTGAGCAGACGGAATTTATCCTCCGCGCCCACGAGGAACTGACCGGGGCCGACGCCTCCAACGCCCCCCGTTTCGAGGACGTGATCAAGTACCTCAAGAAGGAATTGGATGAATCCCGCGCCTGAGCTCGCCGTCGGCGCGACGCGATGGGAGGCAGCGGACGGCGAGGAGGCCCCCGAACCTGAACCGCATTGCTCGGCGGACCGTGGAACTCTCCCGCTCTCCCGCCTCTCCGCCGCGGCCTCCCAAGGGACTGCCTGGGGCAGACCCGACGCATGACCCACCTCATCTATATCCCCATCATTGTCGGGCTAATACTTGGAGGGTTGATCGTCTTTCTCGTGCAAAGGACGATCAACCAGAAGCTGCGCGAGTCCCGGGAGGCGATCGAGGTGGAGGAGAAACGGATGTTCGACTTCCTCCACGGACTTGGCGAGGCTCTGAGCGGGGAGAATGCGACCAATACCTCCGTTCTCCACCGACTCATCGTGCAGGGGGCAGCCATGGTCGCCGAATCCCACGGCGGTTCGCTCTACCTCCTCGACCGCAGCGGCGAAACGCTCGTTCCCCACTACCGGTCCCTGGCCAGTCCGCCGCTCATCACCATCCCCGCCCATATCGAGGAACAGGCGCGCAAGCAACCCTCGGCGCTGGACAGCTATCTTCGCCTGACCAGCGTGAAAGCGGATGCGGGGATACTCGGCTGGTGTTTCAACCATGAGCAGGCTCTCAAGATCGACGATCTCTCCCTCGAAACCCGCGGGGGGGACGCCTACGGTGAGATCCATCGCAAGGTTTCCCTCATGCTCGCCACCCTCCGCTACGGGGACAAGCGGCTCGGCGTGCTCTCGGTGGCCAACACCGGAATGGGGCAGCCCTTTTCCGCGAATGACTTCGATGTTTTCAAATCGGTGGCCGAACAGTCGGCCTTTGCCCTCGGCACCGCGATGGTGCACCATGAGGCGAGCGACAAGCGCCTGCTCGACAATGAATTGCAGGTCGCCCGCGAGGTGCAGAACATCCTTCTCCCCGCCCGTGCCCCCGATCTCGAGGACTATCGTCTGGCTGGCACAAACCTTCCCGCCAAGGTCGTCAGCGGCGACTACTTCGACTACGTGGAGATCGACGCCACCCACTATGGCGTGCTGATCGCCGACGTATCGGGAAAGGGTGCGGCCGCCTCGATCATTATGGCCATGTGCCGCAGCGTCGTGCGCTCCTTTGCCTTGAACAACCATTCCCCGGCGGATGTCCTCGACAAGGTGAACCGCGCCCTCTACCCGGACATCCGGCTCGATATGTTCATCAGCCTCGCCTACGTCGTTCTCGACCGCCGATCCGACGAGGTCGTCCTGGCCCGGGCCGGACACGATCCACCGCTCTATTTCACCCGGAAAACGGGGACAGTGACCCAAATCGAGCCCCCCGGCATGGCGCTCGGCATCGACGATGGCGATGCCTTCGCGCGGGCGACCCGGGATTTTTCCTTCCGCATGGAGGAAGGGGACGCGGTGCTCCTTTACACCGACGGCGCGAGCGAGGCGCTGGACATGAACGACCATGAATTCGGTATGGAGCGCCTGCGCCAGGATTTCCAGCGTATCGCCCCCCGCGGAGCCCAGGCGACGGTCTCGCAGATTGTCCAAA
>JAHEDC010000359.1 GCA_024641425.1 Verrucomicrobiales bacterium
GTAATGGCGGTCATGGCGGCGCCGAGGCGGGGTTGGTCGCGGAGTTTCTCGACGTGGGGTGCGCCGAGGAAGACGAAGAGGAAGCAGGGGACGAAGGTGACCCAGGTGGTGACAAGGGCTCCGAGGGTGGCTCCGGCGAGGGGGCTGAAGGAGCCGGGGAAGTGCCAGCCGCCGACGAAGCCGACGAACTGGAGCACCATGATGAGCGGGCCGGGCGTGGTCTCGGCGAGGCCGAGGCCGGACATCATTTCCGGATGGCTGAGCCAGGCGTAGTTTTCGACGGCCTGCTGGGCGACGTAGGGGAGGACGGCGTAGGCTCCGCCGAAGGTGACGAGGGCGGCCTTGCTGAAGAAGAGGCCCTGCTGGAAGTGGGTGCTAGACCAGCCGAGCCAGAGGCCGAGGGCGAGGACGGGAAGCCACCAGAAGCCGAGGCAGATCGCGGTGACGACGAGGGCGCGACGGAGGGTGGGGCGTGGGGAGGGCGGGAGGGCGGCGGACGGGGCTTCCGTGTCGGTGTGTGGGCCGCCGTGGCCTTTCCCGGCCGGGAATTGCCGGGGGACGATCCGGTTTCCGATCCAACCGGCGAGGGCGGCGGCGGCGATGATGAGGACGAAGGAGATCTTGAGGACGAAGATGGCGAGGAAGGAGGCGGCGGCGAGGGCCCAGAGGGTGGGGGATTTCAAAGCCTTGCTCCCGATGCGCAGGAGGGCGGCCGCGACGATGGCGATGACGGCGGGGAGGAGGCCGTAGAAGACGGCGGCGAGCCAGGGGACGTCGCCGGAGACGACGAAGAGCCAGCTCAGGCCAAAGAGGATGAACATCGAGGGCAGGACGAAAAGGACGCCGGCGGCGATCCCTCCGCGCACGCCATGGAGTCGCCAGCCGAGATAGGTCGCGAGCTGCTGGGCCTCGGGGCCGGGGAGAAGCATGCAGAAGTTGAGGGCGTGGAGGAAGTGGCCTTCGGAAAGCCAGCGTTTCCTTTCGACGAGTTCGGTGTGCATGATGGCGATTTGCCCCGCCGGGCCGCCGAAACTGATGAAGCCGAGCTTGATCCAGAAGCGAAGGGCTTCGGCGAATCGGGGAAGGGGAGGCCCGGGTTCGTTCATTTCAAGGCGGACGTGGCGTGGAAATACTTGACGAGGATGCCGGCGAGGATCTGCTCGCCGCGCTCGTTCGCGTGGACGGCGTCGCGGTAGTAGACGTGAGGGTGTTTGCCGGTGGAATTGAGGAATTCCGCCCAAGGGGTTGTCATGTCGAGGAAGGCGCAGCGTTCCTCGCCGGCGAGTTTCCTCAGGTCGATGCCGTATTGTCCGGTGCCGGAATGGGGCGCGTGGTTCAATTCGCTCGGCTTCCGGGGATCGGCACTGCCGAATGCGCCCGTCATGAGAAGAATCTCGACCTCGGGCAGACCCTCACGTAGCTGGCGGATGACCTCCCGGATGCTCTCGATGTCCTTCTGGCTGATGCCGCCGAGGAGGACGAGGTCGGGTTTCCGAGGAATCACGTTCCTCGCCACCCGCTGCTCCTCGCGGAAGTGCTGGCAACCGCCACCGCCGCGGATATAGGCTGTGCCCTTGATTCTCGCCCTAGGATAGGCCCGCTGGAGAAGGCCGTCCCAACCTGACCGGACAGAGTCGTTCACAATGCTATCGCCCATCGCGAGGAGGTGAATGTCGCCTCCCTCGGTGAGTAAGTTTCGCGTGCGCTCCAGATGCATCCAATCGGTCGGATCCACCTTAAGTCTGCCCTTGGGCATCGTCCGCCAGATGGCCTTGATCTGTTCCAACGAGCGCATGGGCGTGTTGAAAATCACATAGTCCGGCTCCGGCGCCACCCGTTCCATCGGGGGTTGATCGGGCGGGTATTTTGAGGAAAGCGCGCCCGTCTTGGGAAAGCGCACGGGCGAGTCGTCGCGCATGTCGGCGAACGCGACGGGCGTGACGAACAACCAGAAGAGAGACAGGAAAGTGCGAGGGTGACTCCGCATATGGGGGGAGGATGGCCTCTTGTCGGGTCGGACGCAAGCACCCGCGCTTGAGGCGATGCGAAAGAAACCTCGCCCCGCCGCCGAATCCCTGCGATGATGGGGCGGCTGGTATGAAACCTGCGATTCCTGCGGTTCGCCACCTCCACGAGAACTTTCTCCTATGTCCATCCGCGTTGCGATCCACCACAAGACCACCTACCAATATGACCGTGCCGTCGATATCATGCCGCACGTTTTCCGACTGAGACCGGCGCCTCACTGCCGGACTCCGGTGCAGGCGTACTCCCTGAAGATCGAACCCGCGAACCACTTCATTAACTGGCAGCAGGACCCTTTCGGCAATTACGTGGCTCGGGTCGTTTTCCCGGAGCCGGCGCGGAAGCTTTCGTTCGAGGTCGAGGTCATCGCGGAGATGACCGTCATCAATCCCTTCGACTTCTTCGTGGAGGATTACGCGGAGAAATTCCCCTTTGCCTACACGAGGCAGCAGCTCGGCGAGCTCTCCCCGTATCTGGAGAAAAGCGAGGATGGCCCTCTTCTCGGGGCGTGGGTGAAGCAGTTCGAAGGTCGCCCGCCCCAGCAGATCGTCGATTTCCTTGTCGGGGTGAACCAGCGGCTCAGCCGCGACATCCATTACAACGTGCGCATGGAGCCGGGGGTGCAGACTTGCGAGGAAACGTTGCAGATGGGCTCCGGCTCGTGCCGCGACACCGGATGGCTGCTTGTGCAGATCCTGCGCCACCTCGGGTTGGCGGCGCGCTTCGTCTCCGGGTACCTCGTGCAGCTCGCGCCGGATGTGAAGGCGCTCGACGGGCCGTCGGGCACCGAGGTCGATTTCACCGACCTCCACGCCTGGGCCGAAGTCTACATTCCGGGGGCGGGCTGGATCGGGCTGGATCCAACTTCCGGGCTCATGGCGGGCGAGGGGCATCTTCCGCTGGCCTGCACGCCGGATCCGATCAGCGCCGCTCCGGTCACGGGCTCCACCGGCGTCTGCCAGTCGACGTTTTCCTTCGCGAACGAGGTCAAGCGCATCCACGAGGATCCCCGCGTCACAAAGCCGTATTCGGAATACCAGTGGGCCGCGATCAACGCGCTCGGGCGGCTGGTCGACGAAAAGCTCGTCGCGGGCGACGTGCGGATGACGATGGGGGGCGAGCCGACTTTTGTTTCCATCGACGACACCGAGGGCGAGGAATGGAACACTGCCGCCGACGGAAAGCACAAGCGCGCGCTTTCGCACGATCTGCTCAAACGCCTCCACGCGCGCTTCGGCCAAGGCGGGGCCTTGCTTTACGGAGAAGGGAAATGGTATCCGGGGGAACCCCTGCCGCGTTGGGCCCTGTCCTGTTTCTGGCGGAAGGACGGGGAGCCGGTCTGGCGGAATCCCCAACTGCTTGCCGACACCTCGAAGGATCTTGGCCACACCATCGAGGACGCCGAGCGCTTCACGAAGGCTCTTGCCTCCGAGCTTCGGGTCGATCCCTCGCACATCCGGGCCGGTTTCGAGGACGCGTTCTACTATCTCTGGCGCGAGAGCACGCTGCCGGTCGATGTCGATCCCCACCAGGCCGATCTGGATGATCCCCTGGAACGCAAGTATCTGGCCGATCTCCTGGATCGCGGACTCAAGACACCCGCCGGTTACGCCCTGCCCCTCCGCTGGAGTGAATCACGGGGCCAGTGGCGCAGCACGGAATGGAAATTCCGCCGTGCCCAGATGTTCCTTGTCCCGGGTGGTTCCGCGATGGGGATGCGCATGCCGCTCGATTCGCTGGTCTGGACCGACGAGGACAAGAAACTGATCGTCGCCGAGAAGTGTCCGCTTGAACCGGTCAAACCGCTGCCGGTCCCGACGCCGCAGGAGAACATGACGCCACTCACGGAGATGGATTCGAGCCTCGATGACATCGATGCCATCGATGGCACTTCCCGCTCGCGCAGCGCGATCTGCGTGGAGCCCCGGAACGGGCGGCTCCACATCTTCATGCCGCCCGCCGGCGATCTGGAGCATTATCTCTCCCTCCTCGCCGCGCTGGAGAGCGCGGCTTCCAAGACAAATCTTCCGCTCGTCCTCGAAGGTTACGAGCCCCCGCGGGACGGGCGCATCGACATGATCAAGGTCACGCCCGACCCCGGCGTCATCGAGGTCAATGTCCATCCCTCCGCCTCCTGGGACATGCTCGTCGAGACCACGACCACGCTCTACGAGGAAGCCCGGCTCGCGCGCCTCGGCACCGAGAAATTCAACGTCGATGGCCGCCACACCGGCACCGGCGGCGGCAACCACATCACGATCGGCGGCGCGACTCCGGCCGATAGTCCGTTCCTCCGGCGCCCCTCCCTGTTGCGCAGCCTCGTCACCTACTGGCAGCACCACCCGGGGCTCTCGTACCTCTTCTCCGGCATCTTCGTCGGCCCGACCAGCCAGGCCCCGCGCGTCGACGAGGGACGCGACGAAAAACTCTACGAGCTCGAGATCGCCTTCCAGCAGTTGTCCGAGGACTGGTCGGATCAGCCATGGGTCGTTGACCGCGCCCTGCGCAACCTCCTGACCGATCTCACCGGCAACACCCACCGCTCTGAGTTCTGCATCGACAAGCTCTACTCGCCCGACTCCCTCAGTGGCCGCCTCGGCATCGTCGAGTTCCGCGCCTTCGAGATGCCGCCCCACTACCAGATGAGCCTCATGCAGGCCTCCCTCCTCCGCGCCCTCATCGCGTGGATGTGGGACAATCCCTACCACCACAAGCTCGTCCGCTGGGGCACCGAACTCCACGACCGCTTCATGCTGCCGCACTTCGTCCGCGAGGACCTCAAGGACGTCGTCGCCGACCTCCAGGGCGCGGGCTTCCCCTTCCAGATGGACTGGCTTGAGCCCTTCTTCGAATTCCGCTTCCCCGTCATCGGCACCGTCCTCCGGCAGGGGATCGAGCTGGAAATGCGCGTCGGCATCGAGCCCTGGCATGTCCTCGGCGAGGAAGCCACCGGCTCCGGCACCGCCCGCTACGTCGACTCCTCCGTCGAGCGCCTCCAGGTGCATGTGCGCGGCATGGTCGACGAACGCCACGTCGTCACCTGCAATGGGCGCCGGCTTCCCTTTTACCCGGCGGGGATCCGGGGCGAGTTCGTCACCGGCGTCCGCTACAAGGCCTGGGCGCCGTATTCCGCGCTCCATCCCAACATCGGGGTGCAGACGCCGCTCGTCTTCGATGTCATCGACACCTGGAACGGCCAATCCGTCGGTGGCTGCGTCTACCACGTCGCCCATCCCGGCGGGCGGAACTACGATACCCGCCCGGTCAACGCCTACGAGGCCGAAGGCCGCCGCATCAGCCGCTTCTGGCAGGAAGGCCACACCCAGGGTGCCATCGAGGCCCCGCCCGAAATGGCGGTTCTCGGGCGCTTCTTCGACCAGAACGCCCCACCCCAGGGTCCGACGGCCCCGCCGCCCGAGGAAACCAACCCCGACTACCCCGTCACCCTCGACCTCCGCCACGACGGCCGCACCGTCACCCGCACCCGGACGCCGTTCGCGGGGTAGGGGAATCGATGGGGCCTTATGATTCCGTTGGGCCAGCGGTGTGGGGTGGCGAAACCGACCGCTTTCCTGATGAGGCGTCGTTCCTAAGTGCGCTTCGTCTATGAACGAGGATTCCTAGCAGAAAAATCCCGGAGAAGAGGGCGCTAGCGGCGTAGCAGGAGATCTGGATGGTTTGGGTAACGATCAACGGGAGAGAGGATTCGGGGTAGACAAAGGCAGGGAAAATTCCTCGTTGGAGAGCCCACGCGAGGAGCCCGGAACTCGCAGCCACGAGTTCGGTCGCTCCGATGACCGCCGCCGCTCCCATCAGAATCGCCTTTGGCGGCACTTTTGGCCATGAACCGAGGCGGCCAACCGCAAAGCAGGAGAATCCCAGTATGAGACCGGGAACAGCCGAAGCTTGCAACGCATAGGCTGCGGCGAGGAGACTTGCGTTTGTGATCGACCAGAGCGGCTCGTGGAAGACGGTGAAATGTTCCGGTGCGATCCGGACGACATACTGGTCGTGCAGAATGGCGTAGACGATTACCATGAGGGTAACGCCAAGAATGATACCGTAGGCGGAAACGCGGGAATCGAAAGACTTCATCGGATCGGCGGCCCGTTCGGAGTCTAACCATGCGGAAATGCGACCGTGGCATTTCTGGCCGGAAGGCACCGGGTTACCTCTCGCCTTTTCGAAATAAAAAGACAGGACAATTATTGAAAAAAACTTGCGGGCAATGGGGGTTTTCGGCGACCAGGGGGCGAAGGTGGTGGGGACGCGCGGTGCGGGATTCCGTTTCGCTGCCGGCGGCCGCTGCCGGGCTTCGCCCGAAGAGGAGACGGGGCCCCGTGATCGCCGATGGCTTTCGGACGGCGGCAAGGATTGCCGCTTTGAGGGTGGACGCTGCGCGGTGCTTCACCGTCCGGATCTCCCCACCCCTGAAGGCGGCGGAGACCGCCGCATGAGACAGTGGATGGCGCAAAGGAGATAGTGGTTGGCATGCGCGGCTGTTTCCTTCATTCTCCGGACTTATGAGACACGAAAATACCCCCGGAAACTCTTTCATCCACCGAACCTGTATTCGCGTGGTGGCCGGCTGGGTGCTGCTCGTCATTTCGGGTGGCCTTCGGGCCGAGCCGGTTTCGCTGTTTGACGGGAAGTCGCTGGCGGGCTGGGAGTCGAAGACGCCGGAGGCGTGGCGGGTCGAGGATGGGGTCATTGCGGCGGGCGATCTCAAGACGAAGGTGCCGGAGAATCTCTTTCTATTCACCGAGAAATCCTACGGGGATTTTGAGTTCCGCTGCCAGTTCCGGCTCACCGGAGATCCGGCGACGGGGATGATCAACAGCGGGATCCAGTTCCGCTCCGAGTTTCGCCCCGACGGGCA